>CAXBEL010000013.1:0-38988 GCA_963974735.1 uncultured Flavobacteriaceae bacterium
CTGAAAGCGAGCGATTGGTTCAAAAAGCTTTAGAAAATATGATGATGAACCGAACTTCTATTGTTATAGCACACCGTTTATCTACCATTCAAAATGCAGATCAGATAATTGTTATGCAACGCGGAGAGATTGTAGAACAGGGCAAACATCAAGAACTAATTGCTCAGAACGGCACCTACAAAAAGCTTGTTGAAATGCAATCTTTCGAATAATTCTACAAAAAATCGATTCAAAAAAAAAGATGCTGCAGTGCAGCATCTTATTAAGTAGGCATACTTAATCCACCTGGGGTATAGCGTATTAAGCACTCTGTTGTAAATGACTGGCAATTCAATTGGGGTGAAATTGTCCAGTCGATCAATTATTATGGGACAAATATAAGAGTGTTTTATATACCAAACAAGCTTTTTGTGTATTTTATCGCTAAATAATGCATTTAATCGATATTTTAACATACATAATGTGGGTTATAGTCTGTTATTTTATCCTCTCCCAATGCTCTAATACCCGTTAAACACCTGACTTGTAGCAAGATGAGTTGATAATCTGTTTAGCTAAACTCGTTTAGAAAAAAGAAAGCTCTATTAAAAATTTATTTTAATTTTTTGTTATTTCTGGTAAGATCAAAAAAAAAGATGACAAGGATTTGTCATCTTTTTAGAGTAACTTTTGCATCTTGGGCTAATGCAAAAGTTTATGTTGTTGTAATGACTACCAATTTTGATTTGGAGCATCTAACACTTATAAATTATCTGCCATTTTCCGATTTGGGACAAAAAAGGTTTAAAGTCTATAAGTTCAATCGATCAGGCTTAATTTGGGGTAAAAGGCATTTCGATTTGTTTCTTATTGGGGCAAATATAAGAGGGATATACTCACAAAACAAATTTTTTGTGTAATTTATCGAAAAAATATGCACTTAAACGGTAATTTAACATTTGTAATTTTTAAATACTACTACATTTACACATTAATAAAATTAAACTTTATAGCAATAGTGCAGTCTAACAAACTACAACCCTACCTACTAGTTTCATTTCGTGAAAAATAGAGAAATACAATTTCCGCCTATTAAATTTGAAGAACTTGTTTCAACCTACAAGGAGCGGCTCTATTGGCATATACGCAGAATGGTAATCTCGCATCAAGATGCTGATGATGTACTGCAGAATACTTTTATTAAAATTTATAAAAATCTCCATAACTTTAAAGGAGAAAGCTCCATATATACCTGGCTTTACCGTATTGCTACAAACGAAAGTCTAACTTTTATAAATAAAAGAGCTAAAACATTAAAAATATCCAATGAGTCCTTGAAGGACACATTAGTAACCAATTTGCGAAGTGATCCTTATTTTGACGGAGATGCAGCACAATTAAAATTACAGGAAGCCATCGCAACACTTCCGCCAAAGCAAAAACAAGTATTCATTATGAAATACTATGATGAATTACAATATAACGAGATGGCCACGATTTTAGAAACTTCAGAAGGAGCTCTAAAAGCCAGCTACCATCACGCCGTAAGAAAAATAACAGAATACGTAACTGAAAATTAAACCTTTAATTAATATCTAAGTCCAAGTAACGATGAAAGAAAATTGGAAAGACATGAAATTCGATGGGTTTAAAATACCGGACGACTATTTTGATTCTTTTGAAGAGCGTTTGCAACAAGAAATTAAGTTGCAAAATCTGCTTCCTAAGGATACTTCTGATTTTAATATGCCCAAAGGATATTTGGATAAATTTCAAAACGACATCCTTAAGAAAACCGTTGAACAGAAAAGCAAGGTAATTCCATTAAATCAGAGAAAAGCCTTTGTTATTCTTACCGGTATAGCTGCATTATTTATCCTTATGCTCTATGTTATTAAACCACAATCTCCAGTAAGTAGCTTTGACGATCTTACATTCTCTGGTATAGAAGATTATCTAGGAGAAGATGGGATTCAAGATTACCTAAATCAAGACGATCTTAATCAAATTGAAGAATCTTCCTCTTTATTTGATACATATACTATGTCTGATGATGTGATATTAGAGTATCTGGAAAATATAAGTATCGAGGAAGAAATATTAGACCAATAAAACACCCCACAACCTAAATTAAAATGAAAAATATTATAATAATTATTTTCTTGTTTTCAGGATTAAATGGTTTTAGTCAAAATCAAGACAAACACGAACGCATTAAGGCTCTTAAAGTCTCCTTTATAACCGAAGAACTAGAACTTACCCCTAAAGAAGCTGAAAAATTTTGGCCTATCTATAATTCGTATGACACAAAAATGCACGATTTACGTAAGAGGGAAAGGCGTTTATTTAAAGAAAAATATTCACAGGATGGAGCTAAAAATCAACTCTCTGAAGAAGAAGGAAAAAATCTTATCAGTGAATACAATACAGTACTTAATGAAAGACATAAGTTAGAAAAACAATTAATGGATGACCTGGTGCAAAAACTACCAGCTTCAAAAATGGTTTTTCTCCCCGAAGTTGAACGGCAGTTTGGACAAAAACTTTTTGAAGAATATAAAAAGCGGAAGAACAAAAATAATAAGCCTTAATCTTACTGTTCTCCCCGCTTGAACATAAGTTTCGATATTCGGTTTTTACCAGCGGCGTAAGCCGTAGAATCATTAATAAAACGTAGGGTATAAAACCCTTCATCGCTCAATGTTCTCCAGGTATCACCCCTATCTGCGGAGTAACTTATGCCTGTAAATCCTACAGTAATCAACTCCTTCCCTCCCATTGTGGGAATGTACTGCACACAACTTTTGTATCCGGGTTCTGCTCCGTCAGAAACTAATTCCCAGGTTCTTCCCCCATCCTCTGTTCGAGCTTTATTTCCTGTATTTAAATCTGGGTTGGTATAATCCCCTCCTACTATAAACCCTTCCATTTTATCATAGAAATCCATCGAATACCCACCTTGCGTAGGAGTCCCTTGAATTAAGGGCGTTTCAAAAACCTCCCATTTTTTCCCTTTATCCGGGGTATAGAATACACGAGATTTCATTCCTCCTGTTATAATCCAGGCTTTATTACCACTAATATTAATATTTGTGTTACTTGCAGCAAAAGCAGCTTCCCCTGCTTCAGAAGGTGGCAACTCATCACAATTTATTTTATTCCATGTGTTGCCTCCATCTCTTGTTATAATAATTGATAAGCAATTCCCTGTTGGATCCCCCATTGCTATCCCCTCACGATCATTCCAAAATTTTAAAGAATCATAAAACACCTTTTCGCCTTCTTCATAATATACCGGTTGCATCTGCCCATTATCTCCAGTCTTAAAAAGCAAGGCTGGGTTTGCAACACTTAGCATAAAAAAATCTGTAGAAGTATGACCTGTTGCTCTAAATGATGGCTTTAAGCTATCTTCACTAATGGTATTAGTAACCCATTTCTTATCTGCTGGACTATATAAACCAAACTTCCCATCAGATCCTGCAAAAGCCAAGCTTCCATCATTCAAAATCTCTAAAGTGCGTATACTCACAGAGTCCTCATAAATAGTTTGCACTTCTACAGATTCAATATGCTCTAGGCCTTTCTTTTTATTCTCTTCCTGACAGGAGAGAATGATTAAAAATCCTAAAATTAAAATGACTCGTTTCATGGACTAAATTTTCAGTGAATATAAAACTATTAGCCTACAAACCCGTACCTTTGCACGCATTTTAAAATCTATTTCATGCGCCTACACCGCAATCTGGTTTTTGCCGTTATAGACGGTTTATTAGAAATTTTTAACGAAGGTAAATACGCTACCAAGACCATCGAGAAACAACTTAAGCGTGACAAACGCTGGGGATCTCGCGATAGAAGCTTTATTGCAGAAACAACTTACGATATTGTTAGATGGAAAAGACTTTATGCAGAAATAGCTGATGTTAAAGAACCTTTTGAGCGCAAGGATATATGGCGGATTTTTGCGGTATGGTGTACTTTGAGAGGAATAACTTTACCAGATTGGCCACAAATAGAAGATACCCCTACACGACGTATTAAAGGAAGATTTGACGAATTATCAAATACTAGAAAGTTCAGGGAATCCATTCCAGATTGGCTCGACGAACTTGGCGAAGAAGAACTTGGCAAAAAATGGGATGCAGAAATAGCTGCGCTAAATAAACAAGCTCCTGTTGTTCTTAGAGTAAACAAACTTAAAACAGATGCTGCATCTTTACAAAAAGCATTGTCAGAAGAAGGCCATGAAACTATTACAATTAAAGGTTACAAAGATGCACTGCAGCTTGTAGAGAGAGGTAATGTTTTTGCAACAGAGGCTTTTAAAAATGGTTTTTTTGAAGTTCAGGATGCTTCATCGCAATTGGTCGCTCCGCTTTTAAAAGTTGAGCCAGGTATGCGGGTGATTGATGCATGTGCAGGTGCAGGTGGAAAAGCCTTACATCTTGCAGCAATGATGGATAATAAAGGGCAGGTAATTGCTCTTGATATTTATGCCAATAAGCTAAAGGAATTAAAACGTCGTGCCCGTAGAGCTGGTGCATTTAATATAGAAACGAGACATATTGATAGTACTAAGGTTATTAAGAAACTCCATGCTTCTGCAGATCGAGTGCTTATTGATGCTCCTTGTACCGGATTAGGCGTTTTAAGCCGTAATCCTGATGCAAAATGGAAATTAGAACCTGAATTTGTAAATAAAATTAAAGACAAACAACAAGATTTACTCAAGGATTACTCAAAGATGGTAAAGTCTGGAGGTAAACTGGTTTATGCAACTTGTTCCATACTTCCTTCAGAGAACCAAAAACAAGTAAAAACCTTTCTTTCTTCAGAAGAAGGAAAAGAGTTCAGTCTTGAGCAACAAAAAGTCGTCCTATCCAGTGAATCTGGATATGATGGTTTTTATATGGCTCTTTTAAATCGAAAATAATCACTTTTTCTTTCAACTTATGAAAAAATTTCTACCTCTTTTTTTCCTTTTATCATTTTGTTCGGTATTTGCCCAGCAGCCTTATTACGATGATGTTGACTTAACTAAAAGTGGAACAGCACTGAAAGAAGAATTGGCTACAAAAATTATAGATACCCACACCAATTTCCTTTCTTATACCCCGGGCGTTTGGGAAGCAGATAAGATAACCGATCTTGATCCTGATAATCAAGAAAATGTTTTATTGCTATACGGTTGGGAAGACGGTTCTGATCAAGATTACAGTAATGATCGTACAAGAGATAAAAACAGAAATGGTGGAGATCAGGGGGAATGGAATCGGGAACATACCTATCCCAAATCCTTGGGAAATCCTAATTTAGGTACAGAAGGTCCTGGATCAGATGCGCATCATTTACGCCCCAGTGATGTGAGGCGTAATTCAGATCGTGGCAATAGGCGTTTTGCTGACGGCAGTGGTAATGCCGGTACTGCAGGTTCTAATTGGTATCCTGGTGATGAATGGAAAGGTGATGTGGCGAGAATGCTTATGTATATGTATTTGCACTACGGTGATCGTTGTCTTCCCTCAAATGTCGCTATTGGAACCACCAATTCAGCTGATGGAAATATGATAGATTTACTTTTAGAATGGAATGCCGAAGATCCTCCTTCTCAAGTTGAAGACAATAGAAATACGTATCACGATAGTGATGCAACTTACGCCCAAGGAAACCGAAATCCTTTTATAGATAATCCGCATCTTGCAACAGAAATTTGGGGAGGTCCAGAAGCACAAGACCGTTGGAATACTATGGGAGTTAATGATTCACGAGCTACCACTTTTTCGGTTTACCCAAATCCTGCGCAGGATTATATAAAAATTATAACTTCTGCCACTATTACTCAAATTGATATTTATACAATTTCTGGAAAATTAATTGCTCATTACAATAACAAGAAAACTATAGACGTAAGTGATTTGGAAACAGGTATCTATTTCCTAACTATAGATTCTCCTAAAAAAAGAGACACACTAAAACTTTTAGTAAACTGATTTCAGCATAAATCATTAAATTTGCCACTTCTTAAGCTCTAGCATTTATGATTCATTTTTTCGGTACGCAAGACACTAAAATTTACGCGGTACAGACACAACAGGATCTTTCACAAAAAGATATAGATAAATTAATATGGCTCTTTGGCAGCCAGCCAAAAATAGAAGCGTCCACAATAGGCGCTTTTTTTATTGGCCCCCGTGCTACTATGATTACTCCGTAGAGTACAAACGCTGTAGAGATTACCCAGAACATGGGTATTACAGGTATTATCCGAATTGAAGAATTTATAGCCAGCTCGAAAGAAAGCACCGATTATGATCCAATGCTTTCCCAAAAATTTTCAGAGCTTAATCAAGAATTGTTTAAAATAGATATTGAACCAGAAAAAATTCTTCATATTGAAGATATTCATGCATACAATGAGCTAGAAGGCTTAGCACTTAATAACGAAGAAATTGCTTATTTAAATTCGGTTTCTGAGCGTATCGGCAGAAAACTTACAGATTCAGAAGTTTTTGGTTTCAGTCAGGTAAATTCGGAACACTGTCGTCATAAGATTTTTAACGGGACTTTTGTAATAGACGGAAAGGAAATGCCCTCTTCCCTATTCAAAATGATTAAAAAAACTTCGGAGAAAAATCCGAATGAGATTGTTTCGGCATATAAGGATAATGTTGCCTTTGTAAAGGGTCCAAAAGCAGTTCAGTTTGCACCAAAAAGCGCGGACAAACCCGACTTTTATGAAGAAAAAGAATTTGAGAGTGTTCTATCATTAAAGGCAGAAACTCATAATTTTCCTACCACAGTAGAACCTTTTAATGGTGCCGCTACCGGAGCTGGTGGTGAAATACGCGATCGACTAGCAGGAGGAAAAGGATCATTACCATTAGCTGGAACTGCGGTTTATATGACAGCTTATTCCCGTTTAGAAGAAGACAGACCTTGGGAAAAGGCTATGGATGCCCGCAAGTGGCTTTATCAAACTCCCATAGATATTTTAATTAAAGCCTCTAATGGTGCGTCAGATTTTGGAAACAAATTTGGGCAACCTTTAATAGCCGGTTCTGTATTAACCTTTGAACATGAAGAAGATGGCAGAAAACTGGGCTATGATAAAGTTATTATGCAAGCAGGTGGTATAGGCTATGGCAAACAAGAACAAGCCTTAAAAGATATCCCAGAAACAGGGGATAAAATAGTTATTCTTGGCGGAGATAATTATAGAATTGGAATGGGTGGTGCGGCCGTATCATCTGCAGATACTGGTGAATTTAGTTCTGGCATAGAATTAAATGCGGTACAGCGATCCAATCCAGAAATGCAAAAAAGAGCAGCAAACGCCATTCGCGGAATGGTAGAAAGCGATATCAACACCATTGTTTCCATTCACGATCACGGTGCTGGAGGACATTTAAATTGTCTTTCAGAATTAGTTGAAGAAACTGGAGGAAACATTGATCTAGATGCCCTACCTGTAGGAGATCCTACGCTTTCTGCTAAAGAAATAATAGGTAATGAATCCCAGGAAAGAATGGGACTTGTAATAGCAGAAGAAGGTTATTCTACATTACAAAAAATTGCAGACCGAGAGCGCTCCCCCATATATCAAGTAGGAGGCGTTACTGGAGATCATAGATTCACGTTTAAATCTAAAACAAGTGGTGAATCTCCAATGGATCTTGATCTTCACGATATGTTTGGCAGTTCACCCAAAACTGTAATGACTGATACTACAGTTGAAAGAAATTATGAAGAAATTACATACAGTCTTGAAAACTTTCATGATTATTTAGAACAAGTTCTTCAATTAGAAGCAGTAGCTTCTAAAGATTGGCTTACTAATAAAGTAGATCGTTGCGTAGGCGGTCGCGTTGCAAAACAGCAATGCGCGGGTAGCCTTCAATTACCACTGAATAATTGTGGGGTTATGGCGCTGGATTTTAAAGGAAAAAAAGGTCTGGCTACTTCTATTGGCCACTCCCCTATCAGCGGATTAATTAATCCCGTAGCAGGAAGTAAAAACTCCATTGCAGAAGCATTGACTAATATTATTTGGGCGCCTCTTGATAAGGGGCTTAAATCTATTTCCCTTTCGGCTAACTGGATGTGGCCTTGTAACAATCCTGGCGAAGATGCACGTCTTTATAAGGCTGTAGAAGCCATTTCAGAATTTGCAATTGAGTTGGGTATAAATGTTCCTACTGGTAAGGATTCACTTTCTATGAAACAAAAGTATCCTGATACCGAGGTAATATCACCAGGAACTGTAATTATTTCAGCAGCTGGAAGTTGTAGTGATATCAATAAAGTAGTAGAGCCCGTTCTTCAAAAAAATGAAGGGTCTATTTACTACATTAATCTTTCTAAAGATACTTATAAACTGGGAGGTTCTTCTTTTTCTCAGATTCAGAATAAATTAGGTAATGAAGCGCCCAGTATTTTGGATAATGGAGCTTTTGCTAAAATCTTTGACGTTATACAAGGTCTTATTAAAACGGATAGCTTGGTTGCTGGACACGATGTTGCATCAGGCGGATTAATTACCACCTTGCTTGAATTATGTTTCGCAGAGCAGAATCTTGGAGCCGAATATGATTTTTCAGCATTTGAAGAGAGCGATTTAATCAAATTACTTTTTGCTGAAAATGCAGGAATAGTTTTTCAGGCTTCTAAAGATGCTGATGTTGAATCTATTTTAGCTGAAAATGAAATTGAATTCTTTAAAATAGGCGAAGCCACAACGGGTCAAACTCTTTCTATAAAAAAAGGAAGTACAGAGATAGGATTAAATATCCCTTCACTACGCAAAACGTGGTTTAAAACCTCTTATCTGTTAGATCAAAAGCAAACTGCAAAAAATTTGGCTACAGACAGATTTGAAAATTTTGCAGAACAACCTTTAAAATTTAATTTCCCGAAGCACTTTACAGGAAACCTTCCTGCAATTTCTACCGCGGCAAGACCTAAAGCGGCAATCCTTAGAGAAAAAGGAAGTAATTCTGAACGCGAAATGGCAAATGCCATGTATTTGGCCGGTTTTGATGTTAAAGACGTTCATATGACCGATTTGATTACCGGCCGTGAAACTTTAGAAGACATTCAATTTATAGGTGCTGTAGGTGGTTTCTCAAATTCTGATGTTCTCGGTTCTGCTAAAGGTTGGGCCGGTGCATTTTTATATAATGAAAAGGCTAACCAAGCACTTAAAAACTTTTTTGCCAGACCAGATACACTTTCTGTGGGCATCTGTAATGGATGTCAGCTCTTTGTAGAACTTGACTTAGTAAATCCAGAGCATGATGAAAAGCCTAAAATGCTTCATAATGCTTCACAAAAACATGAAAGTGGCTTTACAAGTGTAAAGATTGAAGAAAACTACTCTGTAATGTTATCTACTCTAGCAGGAACTACTTTAGGAGTTTGGATCTCACATGGAGAAGGAAAATTTGAATTACCACTTGCTGAAAGTGAATATCATATTGTTGCTAAATATGGTTACGATAGTTATCCTGCAAGTCCTAACGGAAGTAGTTACAATACTGCAATGATGACAGATAAAACTGGCCGCCATTTAGTAACAATGCCACACATAGAACGTTCAATATTTCAGTGGAACTGGGCAAACTATCCAAAAGATCGAAAAGATGAAGTAAGCCCTTGGGTGGAAGCTTTTGAAAATGCAAGGAAGTGGATTGAAATAACGAACAAATAAGTTACTTCAATGTCATATTGAAGATAATACCATCTAAGTTTTCGTTTTATTAAAAGACGCTACACTTGATTTTAGATTAAAATTGTTCTGAATAAAAAATATTTCCGATTGCTTAAAATTGCGGATTTAATATGCTGAAATTTCTCAATGAAATCAATTAATGAATTTTTATCTATTAAATATCAGTCGTTTAATTAACAGTAAATAATTATTTTATTATAAATTCATTAGATTAAAAGTGTTCATTTTTTGAATCTTTTTCTCAATTAATTGTCATAAACGTAACCATTGCCATTTATTTTTAATAAAATAGTATAATATAGGCTACATTTTTTTTTAATTTGCAAAACTAATCATATCCCTAAAGAATGGAAATAAAACGCCTTTTTGACTTCCCATACCACCAACTGGAAAAATATAGTTTAGAAAAAGCACTTGTTACCAATTATAATGGTGAATGGGTTGCGACATCTACACAGTCGTATATAGATCAAGCCAATGAAGTAAGTCGTGGACTATTAAAATTAGGAGTTAAGCCTAATGATAAAATCGCGCTAATTTCTACCAATAACCGTACAGAATGGAATATAATGGATATTGGAATCCTTCAATTGGGTGCTCAAAATGTTCCAGTATATCCAACGATTTCGGAAGAGGAATATGAATACGTTCTTAATCATAGTGAGTCCACTTATTGTTTTGTTTCAGATCAGGAAGTACTTGACAAAGTAAATCGCATAAAGGCAAATGTACCCAGTCTTAAAGCAGTTTATTGTTTTGATGACATAGAAGGATGTGAAAGCTGGAAAGAAGTAAAAAAACTAGGAGAAGATACAAGTTCTCAAGATGAAGTTGAAAAGTTAAAGGCAGCTGTTAAAGAAACAGACTTAGCTACCATAATTTATACATCTGGAACGACAGGAAGACCTAAAGGGGTTATGCTAAGTCATAAAAATGTGGTGAGTAATGCCATTAATAGTTGTATTCGTTTTCCTATAGATGAAGGAGAAAGTACGGCTCTCAGCTTTCTGCCGGTTTGCCATATATACGAGCGCATGCTTATGTACCTCTATCAATATAGAGGAGTTAGCATTTATTTTGCAAGATCCCTAGAGACAATAAGCGATGATCTTAAAGAGATTAAGCCTGAGGTAATGACTGCAGTACCCCGCTTGCTGGAGAAAGTTTATGAAAAAATAATAGCCAAAGGAGCTGATCTTACCGGCATTAAAAAGAAATTGTTTTTCTGGGCTGTTGATTTAGGCCTTGAATATGAGCCTTATGGAGCAAATGGCTGGTGGTATGAGCAAAAATTAGCGATCGCCAGAAAATTGATCTTCAGTAAATGGCAGGAAGCTTTAGGTGGAAATCTTAAGGTAATTGCTTCTGGTAGTGCTGCTTTACAAACCAGATTAGCGCGAGTGTTTAATGCTGCAGAAATAGCTGTTATGGAAGGTTATGGCCTTACTGAAACTTCACCCGTTGTTTCTGTAAATGATATGCGTGACCATAATTTTAAGATAGGAACCGTTGGAAAACCTATTCCGCATACAGAAGTAAAAATTGCAGAAGACGGTGAAATCCTAATTAAAGGCCCTCAAGTGATGATGGGGTATTACAAGGATCAAGAAAAAACCGATGAGGTTCTGGAAAATGATTATTTCCATACTGGAGATATCGGTGAAATAGACAGTGAAGGCTTCTTACGTATAACAGACCGTAAAAAAGAAATGTTTAAAACAAGTGGTGGTAAATATGTTGCACCACAGATTATTGAAAATATAATGAAGCAATCGCGCTTCATTGAGCAGATTATGGTTATTGGTGAAGGTGAAAAAATGCCTGCTGCTTTTATTCAACCTAATTTTGAATTTGTACAGGATTGGGCAAAACGCAAAAAAATAGATATTGGAAGCTCCAATGAGGAAATTGCCACTAACGCAGAAGTAAAAAAGCGTATCCATGAGGAGGTAACCCTATATAATGAACGCTTTGGTAAATGGGAACGCGTAAAACTCTTTGAATTGACACCAGATGTATGGAGCATTGATGAGGGGCATCTCACCCCCACAATGAAACTAAAAAGAAGAATCATTAAAGAAAAGTATCTGGATCTTTACAACAAGATATATAGTCATTAAGATAAAAAAGCAGCTTATAAGCTGCTTTTTTTAATTTTAATAATTATTAATTATCCGTCCAGTAAAATGCGTACGTTGCTAAAACTACCAGTAATAGTAATCTCTTCTCCCGTTTCAGAATGAACAGCCCTTGCTTCTATATTACCACTTAATGCAATGCCAATTCCCTGTCCTCCAAATAACTCATAGGGAACATTATCAGTAATAGTTACTGTACCGGTTGTTGAGTCGTAAAATTCGTTACTGTTGTTGTTGAAGCTTTTAACTATAAAGCTTATTTCGTTAGTATATGTATCGCTACTAACTGTAAGCGTTTTAATGGTCCCAGGCTCATAGCCGCCCTCGTTTAGTAATTGGATATCAATACTGTATTCATCGGTCTGCTCCAACTCAATTTGTAAGCGTTCCCCAAAAGGAGTACCATCAAAATCATCTATCATAACCGTTACGGTTCCCAGCATAGGACCCTGAACGGTAAAACTAGCTTCTGCATCACCTAATTCCTCTTGTTGAGGATCATCATCTGTGCTGATATCGTCGTCACTTGAATTGCAAGAAAGACTTAATGCTAATAATGAAAATAAAAAAAGAAATTTTTTCATAAATAAAAAGTGTTTGTTTCTCTTACATCGCATTCTTATAAACTTGTCATCAATATTTAATGGAAATGTAAAAATTTTAGCAAATTTATTATGCGTGCATAATAAATTTTTCTAACTTTACGCAATCGTATGAGTAAAACTGAAATCACAATAGATCACGCCCTTAGGGCGACGTGGCAAGCCGTTACCAAAATGTATAATGAGCAAGCTGCAAAATTTGATAGTACCATGGCAACCGGGTTTGCTTTATTGAGTATAGATCCTGAAGAGGGCACTCCTTCTACAGCTTTAGGACCAAGAATGGGCATGGAGGCTACAAGCCTTTCGCGCACGCTTAAATCTATGGAAAATCAAGGATTAATAATACGTAAACCTAATCCAGCAGATGGCCGTGGCGTGTTGATACATCTTACCGAGTTTGGTAGAGAAAAACGTAACTACAGTAAAGATCGAGTTATCCGGTTTAATGAAGCTATTAATGAAAACGTTAGCGAAGAAAAATTAAAAAACTTCTTTGAGGTTATTAATGTTATAAATGACCTCATACAGAATAAAAAAATTTATAACCAACAAGAAACGAGTACAAAATAATGAGCAAAAGAAGAATTAACAAAGTTGCAGTTGTAGGTTCTGGTATAATGGGTAGCGGTATTGCTTGCCATTTTGCCAATATTGGTGTTGATGTATTATTACTGGACATTGTGCCCCGTGAACTTACAGATAAAGAAAAAGCCAAAGGTCTTACCTTAGAAGACAAGGTTGTGCGCAACAGATTGGTGAATGATCATTTACAGAATGCTTTAAAATCGAAGCCCTCCCCTATTTATCATACTGATTTCGCAAAGCGTATCACCACAGGTAACATTGAAGATGATATTGCTAAAGTAGGTGAAGTAGACTGGATCATCGAAGTTGTAATTGAAAGACTGGATATCAAAAAACAAGTTTTTGAAAATCTGGAAAAGCACAGAAAAGAGGGGACTTTAATTACTTCTAATACTTCTGGAATTCCTATACGCTTTATGAGTGAAGGAAGAAGCGAGGATTTTCAAAAGCATTTCTGCGGAACACACTTCTTTAACCCTGCACGTTATTTAGATCTTTTTGAAATTATACCTGGGCCTAAAACCAGTGAGGAAGTTCTTGATTTCCTTAATGGCTACGGAGAAAAATTCTTGGGTAAAACTTCAGTAGTTGCTAAGGATACCCCTGCTTTTATAGGTAATAGAATTGGTACTTTTAGTATTATGAGTCTTTTCCATAATGTAAAAGAGCTGGGAATGACCATTGAAGAAATAGATAAATTGACAGGTCCTGTTATTGGTCGTCCTAAGTCTGCTACCTTCCGTACAGTAGATGTGGTTGGGTTAGATACTTTAGTCCATGTTGCTAATGGAATCTACGATAATTGTGAAGATGATGAGCGTCGGGAACTCTTCAAATTACCGGACTACATCGATACGATGGTAGAAAATAAATGGTTAGGAAGTAAAACTGGTCAAGGTTTTTATAAAAAAATCAAAAATGACGATGGATCCAGCAAAATCCTTTCTTTAGATTTAAATTCATTAGAATATAGAGATAATAAACGTGCTTCTTTTGGAACACTAGAGCAGACAAAGTCTATCGATAAAGTAGCTGATCGTTTTCCTATTTTAGTAAATGGAAAAGATAAAGCAGGTGAATTTTTTAGAAAAAACTTCGCAGGTCTTTTTGCTTACGTTCAAAATCGCATCCCAGAGATTACAGATGAGCTTTATAAAATTGATGACGCTATGCGTGCTGGTTACGGCTGGCAACACGGCCCCTTCCAAATATGGGATGCCATAGGTCTTCAAAAAGGTGTTGAATTGATGAAAGCGGAAGGATTTGAAGTTGCCGGCTGGATTTCAGAAATGATGGAGAGTGGCAAAGAATCCTTTTATACGATAAAAGAAGGAGCTACTTGGTACTACGATATTCCTAAAAAAGATTACGTTAAAAAACCCGGACAGGATTCATTCATAATATTGGATAACATCCGCAAATCTGCAGAGGTATTTAAAAACAGTGGTGTTGTTGTAGAAGATTTAGGAGAAGGTATTCTTAATGTAGAATTCCGCTCTAAAATGAATTCTATAGGTGGAGATGTACTTGCCGGAGTTAATAAGGCTATTGACTTAGCTGAAAAAGATTTTGATGGTTTAGTTATAGCCAATCAGGGATCAAACTTTTCAGTTGGTGCGAATATCGGTATGATATTTATGATGGCAGTTGAGCAAGAGTATGATGAGCTCAACATGGCTGTAAAATACTTCCAGGATACCTGTATGCGCCTGCGCTATTCATCAATACCGGTAGTTGTTGCCCCACATGGGATGACCTTGGGAGGTGGTTGTGAAATGACCCTGCATGCAGATCGTGTTGTTGCAGCAGCAGAAAGCTACATTGGTCTAGTTGAATTTGGTGTAGGTGTGATTCCAGGTGGAGGAGGTTCTAAAGAAATGGCTCTTCGTGCCTCAGATACATTTGAGAAAAATGATGTAGAATTAAACAGACTTCAAGAATATTTTCTTTCAATAGGTATGGCAAAAGTATCTACTTCTGCCTATGAAGCTTTCGATACTGGTATTTTAAAACACGGTAAAGATATAGTCGTTGTAAACAAAGACAGACAAATCGCTGCGGCAAAATCTGTTGCGCGTTTTATGGCAGATCAAGGCTACACAAAACCTATACAGAGAAAAGATGTAAAAGTATTAGGTAAACAGGCTTTAGGTATGTTTATGGTAGGTACAGACTCTATGGAAGCTGGTAAATACATAAGCGATCACGATAAGAAAATCGCTAACAAATTGGCCTACGTTATGGCTGGTGGAGATCTTTCTGAAGCATCTTACGTGAGTGAGCAGTATTTACTTGATCTGGAACGTGAAGCATTCTTAAGTTTAACTGGTGAACGTAAGACTTTAGAGCGTTTAGAACATATGATTAAAAAGGGTAAGCCCCTTAGAAACTAGATCATTCCAAATTAAGGTAGTAGAAAAAGTATTGAGAATTCATCCAATAGATGATTTAAACATAAAAAAATGAAAACAGCATATATAGTAAAAGCTTATCGTACCGCAGTAGGTAAAGCCCCTAAAGGACTATTCAGATTTAAAAGACCTGATGAACTTGCGGCAGAAACTATTCAGCATTTATTAAAAGAAATACCCGATTTTGACAAGAAGCGCATTGACGATGTAATTGTGGGAAATGCAATGCCAGAAGCTGAGCAAGGTCTAAACATGGCACGATTAATCTCATTAATGGGATTAAAGATTGAAGATGTGCCGGGAGTAACCGTTAACAGATATTGTGCTTCAGGAATTGAAACCATTGCAATGGCATCTGCAAAAATCCAAGCAGGAATGGCAGATTGTATTATTGCTGGAGGTGCAGAAAGTATGAGTTATATCCCTATGGGAGGTTATAAGCCGGTACCCGATTATAAACTGGCTAAAGCAGGTCACGAAGATTACTACTGGGGAATGGGTTTAACTGCAGAAGCGGTTGCAAATCAATTTAAAGTTTCTCGTGAAGATCAAGATGAGTTTGCTTACAATTCACACCAGAAGGCTATAAAGGCTCAGGCAGAAGATCGTTTTCAAGAGCAGATTGTCCCTATAGATGTAGAGCACACATTTGTAAATGCTGATGGTAAAAAGGAGACTAAAACCTATACCGTTAATAAAGATGAAGGTCCGCGTAAAGATACCAGCAAAGAAATATTGGCAAAATTAAGACCTGTTTTTGCAGATGGTGGTAGTGTTACCGCTGGTAATTCTTCACAAATGAGTGATGGAGCTGCTTTTGTACTTATTATGAGTGAAGAAATGGTTAAGGAGCTTAACCTTGAACCTATCGCAAGATTAGTAAATTTTGCAGCTGTAGGTGTAGAACCTAGAATTATGGGTATAGGTCCCGTAAAAGCAATCCCAAAAGTTTTAAAACAAGCCGGACTTAAACAAGAAGACATTGACCTAATTGAGTTAAATGAGGCTTTTGCCTCTCAATCTCTGGCTGTCATAAGAGAATTGGGTCTTAATCAAGATATAGTAAACGTAAATGGTGGAGCTATTGCTTTAGGGCACCCACTAGGATGTACAGGTGGCAAACTATCGGTACAGTTGTTTGACGAGATGCGCAAGCGTGATATGAAAGGTAAATACGGTATGGTAACCATGTGTGTGGGAACAGGTCAAGGTGCTGCCGGAGTTTACGAGTTTTTAAATTAATAATTAACCATAAAGTAAAACCATAAGAGATTAGGTAAATCTCTTAAATTCAATATTAAAAAGATGAGCACAGAAACCTTACAAAAAGACATTCTTCGTGGCGGCCAGTTTTTGGTTAAAGAAACCCCTTGTGAAGATATATTTACTCCAGAAGATTTTAGCGAGGAGCAAATGATGATGAAAGATTCGGTTAAAGAATTTGTTGACCGGGAGATCGTACCTCAAAAGGAACGATTTGAGAAAAAAGATTATGCTTTAACTGAGGAGATCATGCGTAAAGCTGGAGAACTTGGTTTTCTTGGAGTTTCTGTACCAGAGGAATATGAAGGTTTGGGAATGGGCTTCGTTTCTACAATGTTAGTTTGTGACTATATTTCTGGGGCAACAGGATCTATAGCTACTGCTTTTGGTGCGCATACAGGTATTGGCACAATGCCAATTACCCTTTATGGTAATGAAGAACAAAAAGAGAAATACGTTTCTAAACTTGCTACCGGAGAATGGTTTGGTGCTTATTGCCTTACAGAACCGGGTGCTGGTTCTGATGCAAACAGCGGTAAAACAAAAGCTGAACTTACTGAAGATGGTAAGCATTATAAAATCAACGGACAAAAAATGTGGATATCCAACGCTGGATTCTGTAATGTGTTCATTGTTTTTGCACGTCTGGAAGATGATAAAAATATAACTGGTTTTATTGTTGAAAACGATCCTTCGAATGGGATTTCTATGGGTGAAGAAGAGCATAAACTTGGTATTCACTCCTCTTCAACGCGTCAGGTTTTCTTTAATGACACACTGGTACCTGTAGAGAATATGCTTGCAGGTCGTGGGGAAGGCTTTAAAATAGCTATGAATGCCCTTAATGTAGGTCGTATCAAGTTAGCTGCTGCTTGCTTAGACGCTCAGCGTAGAGTAATTACAACAGCAACTAAATATGCTAATGAGCGTATTCAATTTAAAACGCCAATCGCAAACTTTGGGGCTATTAAATCTAAAATTGCCGAAATGGCGACTTCAGCTTATGCTGGTGAAAGTGCAAGTTATCGAGCTGCAAAAAATGTGGAAGACCGCATAGCTTTACGTATGGATCAAGGCAACACTCACAGTGAAGCAGAATTAAAAGGTGTAGAAGAATATGCTATAGAATGTTCTATTCTTAAAGTGGCAGCTTCAGAAGACATTCAAAATTGTTCTGATGAAGGAATCCAGATTTTTGGAGGAATGGGCTTTAGTGCAGACACCCCTATGGAAGCTGCCTGGCGTGATGCTCGTATCTCTCGTATATATGAAGGTACAAACGAGATCAACCGTATGTTAGCAGTAGGAATGTTGGTTAAAAAGGCTATGAAAGGACATGTTGACCTTTTAGGACCTGCTACCGCTGTTGGTAACGAACTTACAGGAATACCTTCTTTTGAAACTCCTGATTTTTCAGAATTACTTTCTGAAGAAAAAGCAATGGTTGCAAAACTTAAAAAAGTTTTCTTAATGGTTGCAGGGAGCGCTGTACAAAAATATGGTACTGAACTGGATCAACACCAGCAGTTATTATTAGCGGCATCTGATATATTGATTGAAATATATATGGCTGAAAGTACAATCTTACGTGCCGAGAAAAATGCGAAGCGTTTTGGAGAAGAGGCTCAAAAAGAACAGGTTGCTATGGCTAAATTATATTTGTATCATGCAGTTGACAAGGTCAATCTTAAAGGGAAAGAAGCCATCGTTTCTTCTGCTGAAGGTGATGAACAACGTATGATGCTAATGGGACTTAAGCGATTTACAAAGTACCAAAATCAGCCTAATGTTGTTGCTTTACGTAACATTATTGCTGATAAAGTTACTTCTGAAAATAAGTATCCTTTCTAGAGTTTAAACTTCATAACACTTAATATTTAAGACTTGGCAGATTTAATCTGCCAAGTCTTTTTTTTATACCTTTCCCATAAATTTTCTGAATGAAATTATTTGTTTTCCTGCTGGTTTCCGCATTGAGTTTCGCTCAAGAAATACCTAATACAGAAGTCTATCTTTTTGAGATTAAAAATGAGAATAGAAAAGTGCAAATTGAGAACGGAATCAATATTTCTAAGAATAGCGGCTATGACAATCAACCTTCTTTCTTTTCAGATGAGGTAATAGTCTTTGCCGGAAACCGAGAAGACCAAACAGATATAGCGACTTATTCTATAAAATCAGCTGCATTAGGTTGGTTTACTAAAAGTACTCCAGGAGGGGAGTATTCGCCACAACGCATACCTAATAGCAAGAATTTAGCAGCAGTAAGATTAGATACTTCTGGACTTCAGAGATTGTACAAATATGATGGAAATTCGAGAAATTCTGATGTTCTATTGCCTAATTTAAAAGTAGGCTATTTTGCATTCTATGATGAAAATCAATTGATTTCTGCCGTATTAAATGGAAATACGATGGATTTGGTTTATTCTAATATTCAAACAAAAAAGGATTCTTTGCTTGTGAGCAACGTTGGTCGTTCCATCCACAAAGTTCCAAATTCCACATCAGTAAGTTATACCGTTGTCAACGAAAATAAAAACATGGACCTGTATCTGTTGGATTTTAGTGACAACTTAAACAGCTATTTTATTTGCGAACTCCCCATTGGAATTCAAGATTATACATGGCTCGATGAGAACCAAATCCTATTGGGCAGCAGGGATAAACTTTATTTATATGATACACTGGGCATAACAGAATGGACTGAGATAGCTTCATTAAAAGATTATAATATAAATAATATAACACGTCTTGCAGTAAATCCATCAGAAACAAAACTGGCATTAGTAGGAGAGTCTTTAGAGAAAAGTCCAGAAGAAATTGTTCAGCAGCAATTAGTGGCCTATAACTCTCGGGATATAGATGCTTTTATGGCAACTTACAGCGATAATATCAGATTATATGACTTCCCTGAAAAATTAAGTTCAGAAGGTAAAGAGGCTATGCGGGAAGGTTATAAATCTTTTTTTGAACAAACTGAAGATCTTCATTGTGAAATAAAAAACCGAATTGTAATAGGTAATAAAGTTATAGATGAAGAATATATAACTGCAAATGGAAACAGCTTCAGCGCTGTTGCAATCTATGAAATAGAAAATGGTAAAATTGCTAAAGTGACTTTTGTACGCTAAAAAATGAATACTAAATCGCGCGTTACTTTTCTAATTGTTATAGCTCAATTTTTGGGAACGACGCTTTGGTTTGTAGGCAATATTACAATTCCTCAAATCCCTTTGCCACGATTGGCAGATACTGTAGCTATAGGGAATGCTCTAGCAGCAGTACAGTTTGGTTTTATTACGGGCACATTAATTTTCGCCTTTTTAGCTCTTGCAGACCGTTTTTCTCCTTCCAGATTATTTTTTCTTAGTGCATTACTTGGAGCCTTAGTAAATCTGATATTACTTCTTCCATCAATAAATATGAATATTATTTTAATCTCCCGCTTTTTTACCGGATTTTTTCTTGCAGGGATTTATCCTGTGGGAATGAAAATAGCATCAGACTATTATGAAAAAGGTTTGGGTAAAGTTTTAGGATATTTAGTAGGCGCATTGGTATTAGGTACTGCCCTACCCCATTTATTAAATAGCCTGGGTGTCGCATTCAATTATAAAAGTATAACGGTTCTAACAAGCGTTTTGGCCTTAATAGGTGGCATACTTATAGGTTTTGGTGTTCCTAATGGCCCTTACAGATCTGCTCAAAAAAAAATGCAGCTGTGGGCGATTCCTAGATTATTTAAAGTGAAATCCTTTAGAAAAGCAGCGATGGGCTATTTTGGTCATATGTGGGAACTTTATGCATTTTGGGGGTTTATTCCGGTTTTTTTAAGTCATTATTCCTATGCTTCAGATAGTGTTGTAAATGTTCCATTTTGGTCTTTTTGTATTATCGCGATAGGAAGTTTATCGTGTGCTTTTGGTGGACATTTGAGTTTAAAATTAGGCAGTAAAACTGTTGCACGTATATCATTAAGTATATCTGGAATATGCTGCTTAATATCCCCTTTACTATTTAAAACACCATTTTACATTTTCATCCCCTTTCTGCTTATATGGGGAGCTGCAGTAGTTTCAGATAGTCCACAGTTTTCAAATTTAGTTGCCCAAAATGCATTGGCAGAATATAGAGGCACAGCGCTTACTATTGTAAATTGTATAGGTTTTGCATTAACCATATTAAGTATTCAAATACTGTCTCAATGGGCGCTTCAAGTAGATCCCCAATATTTGTTTATTATTTTAGCGGTAGGCCCCTTGCTGGGAGGTATTTCAATATTAAGTAAGAATCACAATAAGTCATAATGGAAAGAATAATCGTAATTTTTTTAGGTTTATTAAGTATAAATTTTCTTTTAAACTCTTGTAAGACAGAAGCATCTCCTCAGGAGATTTTTGTCATAAAAAATGATCAACAACTTCGGGAAATACATAAAGCTACAATTGCTCCCACAATAGATGGTTTAGCCAATGATCCTACTTGGGAAAAAGGAGATTGGTATCCCTTAGACCAACGATGGATTGGCAAAAAATACAAAAAAGAGGATCTTCAAGGTCACTTTAAATTAGCTTGGACCCCAGAAGGTATTTATATTCTTGCAGAAATTAAAGATGATGTTTTATATGATAATCATCCTGATCCATTAGATAATTTTTGGAATGATGACTGTCTCGAAATATTTGTAGATGAAGATAATAGCGGCGGAGATCATCAATACAATTATAATGCATTTGCTTACCACGTGGCATTAGATGGAAATGTGGTGGACACATCTATTGAAGCGAAACCCAGACTGTATAATGAACATGTTCAGTCTGAAAGAAAAACACAGGGCAACACTACTACTTGGGAATTACGCGTCACTCTTTATGCTGAAAATTATAAGGATGATATGCCAATGGATCAGGTTATTCTAGAGCCCAATAAAAAGATAGGATTTGCATTAGCATATTGCGATAATGACTCAAGTAAAGAAAGAGAAAATTTTATAGGGTCCATTCCCGTAAAAGGGAAAGATAAAAATAGAGGTTGGATAGATGCAGGCATTTTTGGAACATTATTATTGCTGGAATAATTAAAATTAAAATTTACTAACGTTGTAGTGAGTTGATTTTTAAACTTTTAAATTTCATTAACGTTCGACAAGGGAATCATTTTTTAGTTTTAAAAGAATTCAAAACACAACCCTATGTCGTCCTTCTTTGATTCTGAACTTTCCCGATTTATTGTAATCAGCCTCATATCTGCTATTGCTCTCTTTGGGATTATTTTTTACGTACTTAAAAAGCTAGGCAAAAGTCCAAAAAATATTCTTCCAGTTAATTTTGCAGCACGCGTACGTATCCCAATTGCGCTTTTTATAGTAGCTCTCCTTTTACGTATTAGCACGGTAAGTAATGAAGTAAGTGAAGTAATAAATGAAAATTTCTTAGGACACCTAGGTACAATTTTGTTAGTGATAAGTATTACGTGGCTTTGCATTATCGTTCTAAAAGTATTTAAACATCACATGCTTCAGAATTATGACATAAGCAGTGCAGACAATTTTAGAGCCCGAAAAATTTACACCCAGTTTAATATTCTGGAGCGTGTTATAATCTTCGTTCTGGTAGTTCTAGCAATAGGGATTATACTTATGAGTTTTGATAACATACGGTCTTTAGGATTAAGTATGCTCACTTCTGCAGGTATTGCGGGAATTATAATTGGTTTTGCGGCGCAAAAAGCATTGGGTACTTTATTGGCAGGTATTCAAATTGCTTTTACTCAACCTATTCGCATTGATGATGTAGTAATAGTTGAAGGGGAATGGGGCCGTATTGAGGAAATTATGCTCACCTATGTAGTTGTAAATATATGGGACAAGCGACGATTAGTTGTTCCCACTACCTATTTTATTGAAAAACCATTTCAGAATTGGACCCGAAATTCTTCAGATATTCTGGGGACTGTATTTATTCATACCGATTATAATGTACCTTTTCAAGCCCTACGTGATGAATTGACAAGAGTATTAGAATCTACTCCATTATGGGATGGGAAGGTAAACGTGTTGCAGGTAACAGACTCTACCAAAGAAACAGTAGAAAGTAGAGCTTTGATGAGTGCCAAGGATTCTCCTACAGCTTGGGATCTGCGTGTATTAGTACGAGAAAAGCTCATCCAATTTGTTCAAGAAAATTATCCTGCAAGTTTACCCCGTATGCGTGTGGAAATGTTAGCAGTTGAAGAGAAAAAAAGAAAAGCACAAGAGTCAAAACCAGAAGAAGCACAACTTTTAAGAGATAAATAGCAAAAAAGAAAGCCTATAAAAAACAGGCTTTCTTTTTTATAAAATATTGAAAAATTCTTTTAGTAAAAAATTGGTTTAAAATGTTCTTCATCAATTTTAGAATCCCTTGAAAAATTGATTGCCGTTTGTATTAAAGCTAAATGTGAATAGGCCTGAGGGAAATTGCCCAACAATCTTTTGGTTTCAAAATCAATATCCTCACTAAACAATCCAAGGTGATTACTGTAAGATAAAAGCTGATCAAAATAGGTTATAGCCTTTTCCTTCTCACCTATTTTGTACAGACTATCTATAAACCAAAATGTACAAATTGTAAAAGAAGATGTGGGTTTACCAAAATCATCTTGGTTCTTATATCTATACATTAATCCTTCGTGGCATAATTCTCTTTCAGTTGCTTGTACTGTCGCAATAAAACGTAGATCATCAGCTTCTATAAATCCATACTGTTCCATTAAAAGTGTAGAGGCATCCATATCTGAGGAGCCGTAGGATTGCGTGTATGCTTTTGCCTCTTCATTCCAGGCGTTCTCATAGATGTCGTCGTATATTTCTGATCGTACTTCCTTCCATTTTTTAAGCTGCCTTGTTCTTCCAAGTACATCACCTATTTTAATAGCACGATCCATAGCTACCCAACAAAGAAGTTTAGAGAAGGTAAAATGTTTATCTTCTGTTCTCAACTCCCAGATACCTTTGTCAGCTTCCTTCCAATGTTTCATTACAATATTTGTGATGCTCTGAACTATTGTCCATAACTGCTCGCTATTTTCAAGACTCGTTTCAAATTGTACAAACTGCTGAAAGATAACTTCCATCAGAATGCCATAAATATCGTTCTGCTTTTGTACATAAGCCGCATTACCTATACGTACAGGTTTAGAACCTTTGTACCCGGATAGATGATCTAATGTTTGTTCTGTAAGTTCTTTTTGCCCGTTGATACCATACATAATCTGCATTTTTTCATCCTTATCTGGAATGGTATCTACTATAAACTGCAAAAATTTACGTGCGGATTTGGTATGCCCTAAACTGGATATAACCTGAATCACCATAGATGCATCACGCACCCAGCAGAATCTATAATCCCAATTGCGTACTTCGCCAATGGTTTCTGGCAAAGATGTTGTTGCCGCAGCAAGAACAGCACCCGATTTTTCAAAAGTAAGAGCCTTCAATGTTAACGCGGAGCGCATTATTTCATTTTGATAATGAGGGTATTTTGTAGTCCCGTCACTCCAGTTCATCCAATATACCTTGGTACGTTGAAATTTAAGATATGCACGATCCAAGGATTGCTCCATCAATTTCTCATGATAAGAAATAAGCATGTAAGCATTCTTTTCAAGCTTGATTGTAGAACCATTTAAAATAGAATTATGGTCTAGATCACTATAGAAGTACATAGAATCATACTTACCTGCTTTGGTAAAACTCTCTATATATTCCTCTTTATCCTCGCTAAAAGTTTTTTCAACCCCATATTCCAATTTAGGATCATATATTACTTTAAACTCAGGTTTTCCATTAATAAGGCGTAAAAAACGTATAATATCCGGTGGTGCATAAAACTTTCCATTTTTCTTCTCATATCTGGGCATAAAATCTATTACCTGAAAGGAATCTGAACCATTATCAAAGGTTGTGCTTAAAATATTTGTTTGCCACAGGTATTCTTGCTCTATCTTATAATCTGGGCTTACATCAAACCCAAAACTACCTCCATTATCATCATCAAGTAGTTTTGCAAAAACAGAAGCGGAATCAAAAATAGGCAGGCAGCACCAGTCTATAGATGCCCGTTTCGAAATTAAGGCTGCACTTTTGCAATTACCTATAATCCCGTAGTCTAAATTATCCATATGTATCTTAAAGTTCTTTAAAACGGCTAGATTAACCGTTTTTAATTTCCGAAATTTAAGCATTATAACAAAAAGTGACTTATCAACCTATCTTTTTATGAGCAAAACTATAATTATATCAAATCGGCTGCCCCTTCAACTTAAAATTGAGAATAATTCAATAACCGCAACTCCCAGTGTAGGAGGTCTTGCTACCGGAATGAAATCTGTGCACAGAGATAGTAACGGTGTATGGATAGGTTGGACAGGTTTAACTGATGAGGAAATCCCCGCAGATTTAAGGGATGAGGTCGTTGATGCTACCATAGAGGAGCAATGTATCCCTGTCTCTCTCACCCAAGAAGATGTAGATGGTTTTTATTACGGTTTTAGTAATCGTACAATATGGCCTTTATTCCATTATTTTATGGAATATACAGAATTTGAAAAAACAAGCTGGCAGAGCTATAAAGAAGTAAATGAAAAATATGCTGAGGTTGTTTTAGATAATATTGAAGAAGGTGATACGGTTTGGGTTCACGATTATCAGCTTATGTTGTTACCACAACTTATTAAAGAAAAAAGAGCTGATGTATCCATTGGGTTTTTCTTGCACATACCTTTTCCTTCCTATGAAGTATTTAGAACATTGCCTTGGAGAGAAGAAATTCTTAAAGGCCTCTTAGGTGCAGATTTAATAGGTTTTCATACCTATGATTATGAACGTCATTTTCTAAGTTCGATAAGCCGTATTCTTAGGTTAGAGGTCAATTTTAATGAAATAATGCTTAAAGACCGCATTGTAACAGTCAACTCCTATCCTATGGGGATTGACTATGACAAGTTTATGCAAGCGGCAATTGATAATCAAGAACAGAACAAAAAGGAGCAATCAGAACTTCAACGCCGGCTTGATCTGCATCTAAGTTCTACTCCAGATGCAAAAATGATTCTATCAATAGACCGCTTGGATTATACAAAGGGTATTGCAAATAGAATAAGGGCTTATGAATATTTCTTAGAAAAGTATCCTGAATATAAGGAAAAGGTACGCCTTGTTATGCTTGCTGTTCCTTCACGTTCTAATGTTCCCCAATATCAATTACTTAAAAAAGAGGTTGATGAATTGGTAGGACGAATTAATGGAAAATTCTCTTCCGTTAGCTGGACGCCTATTTGGTACTTCTACAGATCGATGCCGTTTAAAAATCTTATAGATCTGTATACCACCTGCGAAATAGCGCTTCTTACACCCATTAGGGATGGTATGAACCTCGTAGCCAAAGAATATATCGCGACACGTACAGATAAAAAAGGTATTCTTATACTTAGTGAAATGACCGGTGCTGCTCAGGAAATGAATGAAGCTTTAATTATAAACCCAAATAACTTTGAACAAATAGCAGACACCTTAAAACAGGCATTTGAAATGCCCGAAGAAGAACAAATAAAACGGAATACATTACTACAAAAAAGGCTTAAACGATATAATGTCGAAAAATGGGCTGATGATTTTATGAGGAATTTAAAAGAAACAAGAGAAAAGACAGATTTAGTACAGGCCACACGAATTAAAGAAAAACAGCTTGAAGAGTTGATGCAAAAATTTGAAAATGCAGACAAAAGAATACTCTTTCTTGATTATGACGGCACACTGCGAGGTTTTGTAGATAATCCTGATGATGCAAAACCAGACCAAGAATTATTAGAACTGGTAAATAAAATACAAAAGCAGGAAAAGACCGAGGTTGTTATTATAAGTGGTAGAGATCGCAATACGTTAGGCACTTGGTGGCAAGATATCCCAATTACGCTTATAGCTGAACACGGGGTATGGAAACGCACAGTGGGCAAAGAGTGGGAAATTACTGAAAATGTAAAGAAAGATTGGATGCCACAGATCAGACCCATTTTAGAAACTTTTGTAGATCGTACAGCAGGAACATTTATTGAAGAAAAAAATTACTCCCTGGCATGGCACTATCGTAAGGCAGATCCAGAACTTGGTGAAAAACGAGCTAATGAACTATCCACCGTTATTAAAGAATTAGCCAGCAGTCAAGAATTAAGTGTTCTTGATGGAAACAAAGTTTTAGAAGTAAAAAATAGTGGAGTAAATAAAGGAAAAGCCGTTACTAAGTTAATCCTAAATAAAAATTACTCTTTTATTTTTTCAATTGGTGATGACTGGACAGACGAATTTATGTTTCAGGATTTACCAGATGAAGCCTATACCGTTAAAGTAGGTCTTCAAAAAACCGCTGCGAAATTTTATGTAGATGATACGGATCGTGTTCGAGACCTTTTAAAAGAATTTACTGCTCGCGGATAAAACACTTTAAAAAAAAATATAGTTAATGAAAATATTAAGCTTCCTAGGATATTTATGTTTTGCATTTTCAGCCTATGCTCAAAATGCAGTTCCATCAGAAACAGATTTGAGTATTTATAAAATTATTGATTCCGTTTCGGCTGATCGCATAGAAAATGATGTGCGAACTTTAGCCGGATTTGGTACCAGAAATACATTTAGTGATACCGTAAGCAATACTCGTGGTATAGGTGCTGCGAGAAGATATATCAAATCTGAATTTGAAAAAACTTCACAAGCCTGCAACAATTGTTTGAAAGTTTCTTATCAAAAAGATCTAGTAACAAAAGATATGGGAAGTAGAGTTCACAAGGATGCCTATGTTGTAAACGTCCTCGCCATACAACGGGGTACAAAATATCCCAACAGATATACTATTATGAGTGGGGATATTGATTCACGCGCAAGCAACACTATGGATTTTGAAACAGATGCACCAGGTGCTAATGACAATGCCAGTGGTATGGCAGGAACAATGGAAGCAGCACGTGTGCTGTCAAAATATAAATTTGAAAACAGTATAATTTATGTTGGTCTTTCTGGAGAAGAGCAAGGCTTATTTGGGGGTACAGGTCTTGCGGCATATGCTAAAGATAAAGGTTGGGATATCATTGGTATTTTAAACAACGATATGATTGGGAATATCAAGGGTGTGGATGGTATTGTTAGCAATACTGACTTTAGAATATTTTCTGAACCCACACCTCCCACAGAAACCGAAAGGCAACGCCAAGCCAGACGGTTTTATGGCGGTGAGGTAGATGGTATTTCCCGTCAATTGGCAAGATATATACACAAAAGCGTGAAGCAATATATGCCAGAAATGAACCCGATGATGATTTATCGCTTAGATCGTTTTGGGCGTGGGGGACATCACCGCCCCTTTAATGATTTAGGATATGCAGGTGTTCGTATTATGGAAGCACATGAAAATTATACCCAGCAGCATCAGGATGTTCGCACAGAAAATGGTATAGAATATGGAGATGTTGTAGCGCATGTAAATTTTAATTATGCTAAAAAACTCACAGCTGTAAATGCCATAAATCTTGCAAGCCTTGCTTGGGCACCTCCTGCTCCACAAAATGTGAAAATAGGCGGTGTTGTAGAAGCCTCTGCTAAGTTTATGTGGGATAAAGTAGATGGTGCGGTAGGTTATAAAATTTATTGGAGGGACACAACTTCCCCTACGTGGGACAACAGTCGTTATGTAGGCGATGTTTCCCAATTTACTTTAGAGGGTGTGGTAATAGATAATTTTTTCTTTGGAGTTGCGGCTGTGGGCGCCAATGGACATGAGAGTCCTGTGGTTTTTCCAAATGGAATAATAAGGAATTAGGCGGTTTAGTTTAATTTCGTAAACTAAATATCCCAAAATTCTAAATATGAGAATAAAATTCCCAATCCTTGCGATATTGGCTCTGCTTACCTATTCTTCAGCAAAAAGTCAAAATCGAGCTTTTACCCGACAGGACACCCTTAAAGGAAGTATTACTCCAGAGCGGGAATGGTGGGATCTCAACCATTATGATCTTAAGGTAAAAATAGATCCCAATAAAAAATTTATTTCTGGAACAAACATAGTTACCTATACGGTTTTAGAACCAAATCAATTGTTACAAATAGATTTGCAAGCTCCGATGAAACTTCTTTCGGCAGAGCAAAATGGTCAAAATCTATCTATTAAAACTGAAGGAAATGCCCATTTTATTTCATTAAATAGAAAGCAAAATATAGGTGATTTAAACAAAATCATGTTAACATTCGAAGGTAATCCTAAAGTTGCTTTAAGAGCCCCTTGGGATGGTGGCTGGGTGTGGACCCATGATAAAACTGGCAACCCTTTTATTGCAAATGCAAATCAAGGAATAGGTGCATCTGTATGGTGGCCTAATAAAGATCACCCCTATGATGAAGTAGATAGTCTTAATGTTGAGGCAACTGTTCCCAAAGGTCTTATTGCAGTATCTAATGGGAGATTGGTAGATTCTCTTCAGAATAAAGATCAAAACACTACGTTTTTCTGGGAAGTTAAAAATCCGATTAACAATTATGGAGTAAATATCAACATTGCTGATTATGCCAATTTTAAAGAAACCTATGCTGGTGAAAAAGGTAAATTGGATCTGGATTTTTATGTTTTAAAGGAGAATTTAGAAAAAGCTCAAAAACAGTTTAAACAGGTACCGGCAATGTTAGAAGCTTTTGAATATTGGTTAGGCCCTTACCCTTTTTATGAGGATAGTTTTAAACTCGTAGAGGTACCTTATTTAGGTATGGAACACCAAAGTTCGGTAACTTATGGCAATAAGTATGAAAATGGCTATTTAGGAAGGGACTTATCAGGTTCTGGATGGGGAATGAAATTTGATTACATAATCATTCACGAGTCTGCCCACGAATGGTTTGCAAATAACATTACCAATAAGGATGTCGCAGATATGTGGATCCAGGAAGGATTTACAACATATGCTGAAAATCTGTTTGTAGATTATCATTACGGCAAAGAAGCAGCTTCAGAGTATGTTACCGGTATGAGAAGAATGATAAGAAACGATCGACCGTTAATTGGTATCTATAATGTAGATAAAGAAGGAAGTGGAGATATGTATTTTAAAGGTGCAAATATTCTCCATACGCTACGCCAACTCGTAGAAGATGATGAGAAATGGCGCCAGATATTAAGAGGTTTAGGAGAGACTTTTTATCATCAGACAGTGTCTTCAGATCAAGTTGAAAAATATATTAGTAAGCAATCTGGTATTGACTTGACCGAATTCTGGGAACAATATCTACGTACGACTATGGTCCCTGTATTAGAATATAAAATCAACGATACCCAATTATCCTTCCGCTATACTGAAATTGTTGATGGGTTCGATATGCCAGTAGAAGTAACAATAAATGATAAGAATGTTTGGATCTATCCAAAAGCAGGTTGGGCTGAAAAAGATTGTGATCAAAAAATAGAATCGTTTAAAGTTGATCGTGATTTTTATATAGATTCAGAAAAGATAAATTAGAAAATCCGTCCAGTATAAATTAAAAAAACGCCCTTATAACAGGGCGTTTTTTTATGAATCATCCAATTTATCCAGACTATTCATAACCCAAACTTATAGGTTAAGGGAAATCTTCTCAATGAAGTTGAATTTCTAATTCCGCTATTTCTCCCTTTTCCTTCATGTTTTAAAACGCAACTTCTTAACCCTATCCAACTTCAGAATAATGCTTTAACATTTTATAGAGAGTTTACTAAAGTTCTAATGGCTAACTTTCAGTAAATCAAAACAAAATTATTTATGAGTATTCCAAAAAGAGCAGGTAATGCACCCGTAGTAGTAGAACTAGAAGCTAATAAAAGATATTCGTGGTGCAGTTGTGGTTATAGTGAAAATCAACCTTTTTGTAATGGGGCCCATAAAAATGAAGGAGGTATCCCTATGGCTTTTACTGTAGAAGAACCAAAGAAAGCCGCCCTTTGCACTTGCAAACTCACTTCTACTCCACCCTATTGCGACGGCACCCATAAAAATTAATCCCCATATGAAATATTTTAAACCTTTACTATTCCTGTTTTTAGCTACTTCCATTTTATTAGGGTGCAAAACAAATAAGAAAGAGGAAACCTCTGCTCAAGTAAATACTGCGGCTAACCAAGAACAAAACTCAGCAAGTTTCTCAGATAAAATAGACAAATCACCAAGACATCAAGAGTGGATAACTTTACAAAGTAACGATAGGGAATTGTATGTGTTTGTTACTTACCCTGAAAAATCAGACGCTGCAAAAACTGTAGTTGCAATTCATGAAAATCGTGGTCTTAATGATTGGGCTCGTTATTTTACAGATAAATTAGCAGCAGAAGGCTATATTGTTTTAGCACCAGACCTTCTTTCCAATAGTCAAGATGGTATTAAAAGAACTACAGATTTTGCAAATTCTGATGCTGCAAGGGAAGCTATTTATGCCTTACAAGAAGATAATGTTACTAATGATCTTGACGCTGTTTATGACTACGCTAAAAATATGGATGGAGCTAATGGTAAAGTGTCTGTAGTTGGGTTTTGCTGGGGTGGGTCACAAACTTTCCGCTACGCTACAAACAATAATGAAATAGAATCTGCGAATGTTTTTTATGGAACAGCTCCAGATGATGAAAAAGCTCTGCATCAAATAAATTCACCCATTTATGGATATTATGGAGGAGAAGATAATCGTGTGAATTCTACCATTGAAAAAACCAAATCAGTGATGGATGAGGCAGGAAAAACTTATGAATATGAAATCTATGATGGTGCAGGACATGCCTTTATGCGACGAGGAGCAGAAGTAGATTCTGATGCTGCAAATAAAGAGGCACATGACAAAGCCTGGAAGCGACTATTAAGCGTTCTATAACTTATGAAAAGCTTTTTTATATTACTATTCTGCTCACTTTTCATTGGTCTGAGTTGCAAAAACAGCAATTCATCGCATTCAACATTAAATCAAAGTGAATCAGACGAACTCCTAGAACGTGATTCTGTTGTTTATCATACTAACTTTCCATCTCAATTTGTTGACAGTCGCAATGTAGAAGTCTGGTTACCCACAGGATACACTAAAGACAATACTAAAACTTTTAAAGTGCTTTATATGCACGACGGGCAAAATGTGCTTAATGACAGAACATCGTACACGGGAATAGAATGGGGCGTCGATGAAACCTTAGATTCATTAATACAAACTGATGTTGTAAAACCAACTGTTGTGGTAGCTATTTGGAATAATGGTTTAAAACGATTCCCTGAATACATGCCGCAAATTCCACAAAGATATATTGAGTCACCACAAGCTAAGGCAGCTTTACGTGATAATTTTGGTGTAGATAATTTATTATCAGACAATTATTTAAAATTCATAGTTGAGGAATTAAAACCATTTATTGATTCTACATATAATGTTTCTAGGGAGCAAGAGAATACTGCCATTATGGGTTCTTCTATGGGTGGTCTTATTTCATTATATGCCATTTCTAAATATCCAGATGTTTTTGGGGCGGCTGGTTGTGTATCTACCCATTGGCCCGTGCCCATGATTGGCGAAGTTTATATGGAACAGGTTTCAAAAACACTTCCTGATCCCAAAACCCATAAAATATACTTTGATTATGGGACTAAAACATTAGATGCAGAATATGAGCCTTATCAAAAAAGAGTGGATAATATGATGCGGAAAAAAGGTTTTATTGAAGGTCAAAATTGGATTACCCGGAAATTTGAAGGCGCCGCACATGATGAATTAAGCTGGAAAAAAAGGGCTGCAGTTCCATTAACTTTTTTACTTAAGTAAAAAATGAGGCTTGACATTATTTATAGATCTTTCTATCGAATCAGGATAAACTAGGAAAAATATGGTTTTGAGGAAATGCCTTTACTTATTCTAACCAAAAAGCCGCTATTTAAAAAGCGGCTTTGTAATTTTAGTTTTTCTCTAAATTTTATCTACTTTCATAGCAGATTATTCCATCGGAAAATTGGGATCATCCATCACTTCCTGCATTTGCTGCACATGTCTTTCTGTGTGACCAGACATAAATAGAAGTATTTGAAAAGCGTCTATAGTTCCAAAAGGCATTTCCTGAAAACGGTTCCTCAAATCGTCGTCTGTAGTTTTAACATATTCTATATGAGCATCGCGCTTATTATTAAATTCGTTTAAAGTTTCTTCAAAGGATCCAAATTTACCCGAAGGCTCAAAGGGTTTTTGTGTTTTGACCTTATAACTTCTGTCTTTCATCATCGCAATTACCTTATCATCAGATAACATTGCAGTGCCTGGTTTAGAGGAATCAGCAGGCTTTTTTAATCCTTCTTGAAGCATGTTAAACATCATATTCTCCGAAATGGCAATATGTTCTGTAATTTCTGATATAGACCATGAGGAGTCGCTTATTTTATAATCAAACTGCTCTTCACTTAGACCATCAACCACATCCATTACCATTGCTTGAGACTTAATTAATTCCTTAACTCCATATTCTCTTTCTTCTTTTGTAAGTTTTGCTGTAATAGCTATAAAACTTAAGAAAAAGAGTACACCGATGGGTAAAAATATTTTTTTCATATTATTTCGTTTTTTGATTGTTCCATTTTATTCATTTTCAGTATTTTAATTGATCATCTAAGATAATGCAGAATTTTGTATTTATAGATCGCAGAGTAATTATTAGTTCAAGAATAAGTGTTTTCACTTATAAACTATACTTATAAGTATTTAAACTTATAAATACATAACATAAGTATTCTAGCTTATATATTGCTATTATAAGTGTTTTCACTTATATTTGTTAATATGAATCAAAAAGCCGTTATATCTGGAGATATTATTGCATTTACCAGTCTCGCTGATAATGCTAAAAATCAATTGGAGCAAGAGCTTTATAAACTGTTTTCTACCTTAAACTCAAAATATGAAACCTTCAGTAGACTTATAAAGGGGGATTATTTAGAATGTGCTGTGCCTTCTCCAGAGAATTCACTCCGAATCGCTTTAGTCATTAAAACTTTTATTAAATCCAGAGAACTGGCAGCCAAGACAAAACGTTTCCGCTATTTTGAAGAGTATGGCATTCGTCTCGCAATAGGTTATGGTTCTCTTTCCCGTTATACTCCAGAAACTGGGATTATTGATGGTGAGGCTATCTACCTCAGCGGACGCAGAATTAATGAAGAAAGTACACATAATAAAGAAAGGGTCAACATTAAAAATACCTTGTTCTTTGTCTCTGAAGATGAAAATCTCAATCAGAATTTTGAAGCCCTATTTGCCCTATTGGATTTTATGTTGATAAAAGCCACTCGCAAACAATGTGAAGTTGCACATTATAAATTATTGGGAATGAGCGAAGGAGAGATTGGCAAAACACTCGGCACCAGCCAGTCAGCAGTTAATCAACATTCTACAAGTATAGGTTGGAATGCGATAGAAAAAGCTATATTGTATTATGAACAACTCTTAAAGCAGCATTAATGGAATTCGCAAATTTGCTCCTGCTCCAATTCATAGCTCATCTTCTTGCAGATTACACCTTTCAAGGCAAAAAGATGGCTCATAAAAAGGATAAAAAAGGATTTAAAAGTAAAATGCTTAAATGGCATATTCTTATTGTTTTTATATGCAGCGTAATATTGGGACTTCAGTGGATATTTATTCCCTTTGCACTGATAATCGCTATTACACATTGGGTTATTGATGGATTTAAACCAGTGCTTTTAAAAAACAAATACACTCATAAATACGCCTTTTTTATTGACCAGGCACTCCACTTAATTATATTAACAGCGGTGGTATATGCATATACACGCTTTTTTGAGTGGCAACCTGTTTTTGATCTTTCGTTAAATACATTTTATATCTGCATTGCTGCAGCTTTTCTATTCTGTACCAAACCGGCGAACATACTCATTAGAGAAATTTTTAATGCTTACGAGATCTTTTTTGAAGGTGGTGAGGAAGATCTGCCCAATGCCGGTAGACTCATTGGTATTATAGAGCGTTGGCTGGTCCTTATATTCATATTACTGGGACAATTTGGTGCTGTAGGATTTCTTATTGGAGCAAAATCCATCCTTCGGTTTAAAGACGCAAATCTGCTCAAAACAGAATATGTGCTCGTAGGAACATTACTCAGTTTTGGAATCGCTGTCGTTATAGCTGTACTTATAAAATGGCTGATTGCTTATATTTAAAGAATTGTTGGACAATACTCACAATCTAAACTGGTTCAATTATAAAAATAGATTTATGAAAAAACTTCTACTCTTCGTTTCCCTCCTATTTCTAATTTCGAGCTCTAATAAATTAGTAGCTCAGGAAATTTCTGTTCCTGCAGATACTACAGTAACAAGCCTACATTCAACTATTATAAAAGGGCTATCCATTGCTTATTCTGCCACCACAGGTTTTATGCCTGTGTGGGATGAAGCTGGCAAGCCAATCGCTTCTCTTTTTTACACCTATTATAAAAGAACAGATATAGAGAATGATGAGAATCGCCCTTTACTAATAAGTTTTAATGGAGGACCTGGTTCTGCTTCTGTATGGATGCATATAGCTTATACCGGTCCAAGAATTTTAAAAATAGATGATGAAGGTTTTCCTGTACAACCCTACGGAATAAAAAGCAACCCTAATTCTGTTCTAGATGTTGCGGATATTGTTTATATAAATCCTGTAAATACGGCTTACAGTCGTATGCTTCCTGATGCCGAAGGTAAAATGCCGGATAAGGAATTATTTTTTGGTGTAAATGCAGATATTAAATATTTGGCAGATTGGGTCAATACTTTTGTTACACGCGTTAACCGCTGGAGATCTCCTAAATATCTAATAGGCGAAAGCTATGGTACAACACGTGTTGCAGGTCTTGCATTGGCACTACAAGAACGCAAATGGATGTACCTTAACGGTGTTATTCTAGTTTCGCCTACAGAAATAGGTTTTGAATTTGAGGGCCCAGTAGAAGTTGCCAACCGCCTCCCCTACTTTACTGCAGCTGCCTGGTATCACAAAGCGCTCCCACAGGAACTACAAGATAGGGATCTTGACGAGCTGCTTCCTGAAGTTGAAGAATATGCTATTAACGAACTGCTTCCGGCTTTAGTTAAAAGCGGATATTTAGAACAGTCAAAAAGGGATCGTCTTATAGAAGGGATGGCCTATTATTCTGGCTTATCTAAAGAAACTATAGATCAAAACAATCTTGAAGTGCCATTTGACTATTTTTGGAAAGACCTTCTGCGCAAAAAAGATGGTTATACCATTGGCCGATTGGATTCCAGATATAAAGGGATGGATATTAAAACTTCTGGGGATGGTCCAGATTATAATAGTGAGCTTACTTCCTGGTTACATAGTTTTACTCCCGCCATCAATTATTATATAGGTCAGGAATTAGGTTTTAAAACAGATCTTGATTACAATATGTTTGGTTCTGTTCGTCCATGGGACAGATCTAATAATAATGCTGGTAAGGATTTACGCAGTGCCATGGCAATGAATCCGAATCTTCACACTATGATTCAATCGGGTTATTTTGATGGAGCGACTACTTATTTTAATGCCAAATATATTATGTGGCAACTTAATGCTAATGGAAAATTAACAGATAGGTTGAGCTTTAAGGGATATCGTAGTGGTCATATGATGTATTTAAGAGCTGAAGATCTGATTAATGCCAATGAAGATATTCGTGATTTTATACAGAAATCCAGTACTAATATAAAGTCTGGCGCAAAATATTAGAAAAGAATGTTTGAGGAAATAGACCTTCTAATCCTCGCTATTCTATTTGTAGCAGGCGCAGTTACCTTTAGCATCTCTACTATAAGCGGTGGGGGCGGTGCCCTCCTTCTTATTCCATTTGTAAGCTTTTTATTGGGCACCGGTAACACCGCACCCATAGTAAATTTAGGATCTTTTATAGGTAGACCAGTTAGGCTATTTCTTTTCTGGAATGATATAGTTTGGAAATTGGTGTGGTATTACGTGCCATCTGCAGTTGCCGGAGCAATCTTGGCGGCTTGGCTTTTTGCTGAAGTGCGCATTGTCTGGATACAATTAGCAGTAGCATTATTTCTTATAAGTACTATTTTTCAATATCGTTTTGGCAAAAAAGAGCGCTCATTTGAAGTAAAGAAATGGCATTTCATCCCTTTAGGCTTCGTTGTTTCAGTTATAGGGACTTTTACTGGCGGAATGGGACCTGTTTTAAATCCATTTTATCTGAATGCCGGTATTACTAAAGAACGTCTTATTGCTACAAAAACGGTAAACTCTTTTGTAATGGGACTTACTCAGATAAGTAGTTATGCTTTTTTTGGACTTCTTTATGGCGAACTCTGGATCTATGGTATTTCTCTAGGTTTAGGTGTTTCATTAGGCAATATAATAGGAAAAAAAGCCCTTGCAAAAATGAGCGCAAAACGATTTAGACAATGGGTAATAGTTATTATGGTGATTAGCGGAGTACTTATGTTGATCAATCTTCTAATTGATTATTATAAATAACTCACGGTGTTACTACTCTACAACAATTTGTTAACCTATTATTGGCACATAAATAAATCATTAATCTTATTTTTGCAGCTTAAATTTTTCTATGGAATTATCTCAAGTTAAATTAGTTGTTGCAGATATGGATGGTACGCTTCTCAATTCGCGTGGAGAGGTTAGCGACAGGTTTTTAGATCTTTTTAAAGTGCTTAAAAAGTTGGACATTCATTTTATAGCTGCAAGTGGAAGGCAGTACTATAGCATTATAGATAAACTGGATGCCATTAAAGATGATATTACTGTAATTGCTGAAAATGGAGGAATAGTCAAAAGAAAAGAGGAAGAGCTGCTCACTGTCTGCCTTCCTCTGGAAAAGACACAGGAGTTGATTAAAATCATGCGGGATATCGATGATGCACACATTGTCCTTTGCGGCAAGAAAAAAGCATACGTTGAAGATAAAGATGAACGCTTTCTGAATATTTTTAATGAGTATTATTACAAATACGAACTTGTAGATGATCTTCTTCAAATAACTGAAGATGATTTCTTTAAGATTGCGGTTTATAGTTTTAATGGTTCTGAGGCGACAACCTATCCTGTCGTGAGCCATTTAGAAGGAGAAATAAAAGTAAAAGTTTCTGGTGAGAATTGGTTGGATCTATCTAGCATGGCTGCCGATAAAGGCCGTGCATTGGCTCTTGTGCAAAAGCAAATGAGAATTCATAAAAATGAGACAATGGTTTTTGGCGATTACAATAATGACCTGGAAATGCTTGATCTTGCTCATTTTAGCTACGCGATGGAAAATGCACATCCCAATGTAAGAAAAGCCACTAATTATAAAACAAAGAGCAACGATGCTCTGGGTGTAGAACTTATTCTTGAAGAGTTAATAAAAGCAAAACAAGAAGTTAGTTTCCAAAAGCAGTAAGGACAATTTTTCTGGGACCTCCGTTATTGCGATGTTCACATAAATAAATTCCTTGCCAAGTACCCATATTTAATTTTCCATTTGTAATGGGTATGCTCACAGAAGCTCCCATAAGTGAAGTTTTAATATGTGCTGGCATATCATCTGGACCTTCAGAAGTATGCGTGTAGTAAGGTGCATTTTCAGGTACCATCTTATTCATATGACTCTCAAAGTCTACGCGTACTGAAGGATCTGCATTTTCATTTATAGTCAGACTTGCAGATGTATGTTTAATGAAAACTTGCAATTGACCCGCATTTATCTCGTTTATCTCTGAAAATTCCCGAGCTATTTCTTCAGTAATTAGATGAAAACCTCTTTTACGGGAACTTAAACGTATTTCTTTTTGAAAAACTTTCATAAGTTAAATTTAAATAAAGGAATATACAGGATTCCTATTTATTTCTTCTATTCTGTTATAAGAATGTATTTAGTGATACCATTCGCTATTTACATATTTACAGAGTATTTTTAAATTATAAAACAAAAATTGATACTATGTCTGCTATAAAGAAAATTACTGCCTTACAAATGCCTTGGGAAACTGAAGATCCATTTCTTTTTTGTGCTTTTCATCACGAAAATTATCCAGCAGGAAATGGAAAATTAGCGCCTAACGCTTCTTTGGCCGGGCGTAACCTAGGTCAGGATTTTGTGCAAAAAGATGGTTGGGCTATGTATCACGGTAGAGAAATACCTGGATTTCCTGCGCATCCTCATATGGGTTTTGAAACAGTTACCATCGCACAA
>CAXBEL010000014.1:0-38928 GCA_963974735.1 uncultured Flavobacteriaceae bacterium
AGATTATCGTGAGAAATTTGCAGCTTCAGGGCGTTATCCTGGAGGTTTCTTTAAAAGAGAAGCAAGACCTAGTGATGGTGAAGTATTAACAATGCGTCTTGTAGACCGTGTTTTACGTCCACTTTTCCCTAAAGATTACCACGCAGAAACTCAAGTTATGATTCAATTGATGTCTCATGATGATGATGTTATGCCAGATGCAATGGCAGGACTTGCTGCTTCTGCTGCAATCCAATTATCAGATTTTCCTTTTGAATGTGCAATATCTGAAGCTCGCGTAGGTCGCGTTAATGGAGAATTTGTAATCAACCCAACTAGAGCACAGCTTGAAGAGTCTGACATCGATATGATGATTGGAGCTTCTGCAGATTCTGTAATGATGGTTGAAGGAGAAATGAAGGAAATCTCTGAAGAAGAAATGGTTGATGCCATTAAATTTGCCCATGAACATATTAAAGTGCAATGTGCCGCACAGTTAAGATTAGCTGAAGCTTTTGGAAAGAAAGAAGTTCGCGAATACGAATCTGAGCGTGCAGATGAAGACTTAGCTAAAAAAATTCATGATTTAGCTTATGATAAGGTTTATGCTATTGCTAAAGCTGGATCTGCTAAACATGAAAGAAGTGCTTCATTTGCTGAAATTAAAGAAGAAGTAAAATCTACTTTCTCTGAAGAAGAATTGGAAGACTTTGGAGACCTTGTTTCTAAATACTATAGCAAAGCTGAAAAAGCAGCAGTACGTGATCTTACTTTAAATGAAGGTTTACGTCTTGACGGAAGAAAAACTGATGAGATTCGTCCTATCTGGTGTGAAGTTGATTATTTACCTTCAACACACGGTTCGGCTATTTTCACACGTGGTGAAACTCAAGCATTAGCAACAGTAACTTTAGGAACATCTAGAGAAGCAAATCAAATAGACATGCCTTCTTATGAAGGTGAAGAAACATTCTATTTACACTATAACTTCCCTCCTTTTTCAACTGGTGAGGCCCGCCCAATACGTGGAACTTCACGTCGTGAGATAGGACACGGAAACTTGGCTCAAAGAGCTCTTAAAGGAATGATCCCAGCAGATTGTCCTTACACTGTACGTGTTGTATCTGAAGTTTTAGAATCCAACGGTTCATCTTCAATGGCTACAGTTTGTAGTGGTACAATGGCTCTTATGGATGCGGGTGTACAATTGGTTAAACCAGTATCTGGTATAGCCATGGGACTTATCTCTGATGCTGAAACTGGTAAATATGCTGTTTTATCTGACATTTTAGGTGATGAAGATCATTTAGGTGATATGGACTTTAAAGTAACCGGAACAGCAGACGGTATTACCGCTTGCCAGATGGACATTAAGGTTAAAGGACTTTCTTATGAAATTCTTGTAAATGCTCTTAAACAGGCAAGTTCAGGAAGATTACATATTTTAGGCAAATTAACTGATACTATTGCAACACCTAATGAAGATGTAAAAGCGCACGCTCCTAAAATGGTTTCTGTTACAATTCCTAATGAGTTTATAGGTGCACTTATAGGACCTGGAGGGAAAGTGATACAGGAACTTCAGAAAACCACAAAAACGACTATTGTAATTAATGAAGATCCTGTTACCGAAGAAGGTATTGTGGAGATTCTGGGTACAGATCAAGCTGGTATTGATGCAGTATTGGCAAAAATAGACTCGATTACATTTAAGCCAGAAGTTGGAAGCGTTTATGAAGTTAAAGTAATTAAGATGTTGGATTTTGGTGCTGTAGTCGAATATATAGAAGCACCTGGAAATGAAGTCTTATTACACGTTTCAGAACTAGCATGGGAACGCACTGAAAATGTGAGTGATGTTGTTAATATGGGAGATGTATTTGATGTAAAATACTTTGGCGTAGACTCCAGAACTCGAAAAGAAAAAGTGTCTCGCAAGGCTTTATTACCTAAACCAGAAGGTTTTAAAGAACGTGCACCACGTGACGATAAACGCAGTGGTGGTCGCGACAACCGCGGAAGAGATAATCGCAGTAGAGACAGTAGAGATAACAGGGATAGAAAAAAAGATTAACTAGTCCCTAATCTCAAAATATTCTTACTACAGCTTAAAGCACCTTCTTTAGAAGGTGCTTTTTGTTTTACAGTTATCTTTAGTTGATTAATGAAGTAGCTATCAACATATTTAGAAGCTATTAAACAAGAGGAAACACGTAATTGTAAGGATAAAAGAAAATTAGTTTAAAATTCAGAATCTTCTATTTTTTTTTATTACTGCCAAATATGCAGGAATTGCCTGTTTGTCGGTAAATACACGCCATATACGCAATTTTTATAAATTTTAACATTTATTTGCTATACTTCCCTACTACCTATTCTCATTGCCGTAAAGCAGTTTTTCCATATTATAATTAACAAGCTGCTCCTATTTCTTGAATGCCGCACAATACTTGTTCATAATAGAGCGAATTATTAAAAAAGTTAATAAAAGTAATGAAGATACTTGTAATTGGCGCAGGCAACATGGGATTGACCTACGCAGAAGGAATGGCTAAATCGCCTTTTCTTAATCGTAGAAATCTGATGATTTATGATGTTTCGCCAGAGAAAACATTAACATTAAGCAAAATTCCACACTTTGATGTGTACGAAAAAATCGAAGATTGTGTCCCTCAAGCGGATGCTATATTTCTTGCTGTAAAACCCTTTCACAGTGAAGAGCTTTTTTCAAAAATCAAAGATATGGTCAAAAAGGATCAGATATTTGTTTCCCTTATGGCCGGAGTGACTATAAAAACGATTCAAGAAAGTCTTGGGATTAAAAAAGTAGTTAGAACTATGCCTAATCTACCTGCAAAAGTAGGTAAAGGGGTTACCTCTTTTACAGAATCTGAAGAAGTAAGTCGAGTAGAGCTTCTTATGATAAGAAATCTTCTGGATACAACTGGAGAATCTATACATGTTAAGAATGAAAATTTTATAGATGCCTCTACAGGGATTTCAGGTAGTGGTCCTGCATACATATTTTATTTTATGCAGTCTATGATGGAAGCAGCTCTAAAAATGGGCTTTTCTGCTAATGATTCAAGAGTTTTAGTCACTCAAACCTTTGAAGGTGCAGTTAAAATTTTTAATGAATCTGATTTGTCTCCAGAAACATGGATGAACCGAGTAGCCTCAAAAGGAGGTACAACTCGGGCAGCGCTTGATTCTATGGAAGACAACAATGTAAAGGAACTTATCAAAGATGCTGCATATGCTGCATTTGAGAGAGCTATAGAACTTGGACAGGAAAAACAAACAGAACAGATAAAATAAGTTATGAGTAGAAAACGAGTGGTTATAAAAGTAGGAACCAACGTAATGACTAATAAGGACAACAGAATTGTAGGTCCTATTCTCAATGAACTTGTAAGGCAAATAGCTGAGCTTTATGAAAATGATATTATGCCAGTTCTTGTTTCTTCAGGTTCTGCTATTGCAGGAAAAGAGATCTTAGGTGACACCACAATTACAGATCCTTCAATAAGAAGACAAATATTTTCATCTGTGGGACAACCTAGGATGATGAGACACTATTACTCTCTATTTCATAATTATGGAATGCGTTGCGCACAGGTTTTAGCAACAAAGAGGGATTTTGCCGCAGGTAAGTATCGTGAGAATATGATCAACTGTTATGAAGGTCTACTTTCAGAAGGCATTGTACCTATTGCAAATGAAGATGATGCAGTATCACTTACCATGTCTATGTTTAGTGATAATGATGAATTGGCAAGTCTAGTGGCAGAATTAATTAATGCAGATGCGCTTATCCTATTAACTGATACAGATGGACTTTATACTGGACATCCTGAAGATGAGGATTCTAGAAAATTAACTAAAGTGCATGCCGAAGAAGCTGTAGAACAATATGTGCAAGAATCAAATAAAGCAGAAGGTGAAGGACGTGGAGGAATGCGTTCCAAACTTAAAATTGCAAAAGAAACTGCACGTAAAAACATCCCAACATATATCGCCAATGGTAAAAGAAAGAATGTGGTTGTTGATTTACTGGATGGAAAAGACATTGGCACTAAGTTTCACGCTTAGAAATTTTAATTTATAAAATTAAGAAAGAGAGATATGCAACTTATAGATACAGATATAAAAAATAAAGTTTTAGATTCTATGATAAATATTATAGATCAAAAACGAAATATGATTTTAGAAGCTAACAAGAAAGATTTGGACGCTTTTAATCGAGATGATCAGGCACTTTATGACAGACTGGTTGTAAATGAGGCTAAAATTAATGGAATGATTAAAGCCATACAAGAGGTAAAAGATCAAGAAGATCCTGTAAATAGGGAGATTTCAAACAGGACTTTAGATAGTGGTTTAGAAATCATAAATAAAACAGCTCCTTTTGGAACTATTATGATAATCTATGAATCAAGACCAGATGTCACAATTGAAGCAGCGGTTCTGGCCTTTAAAGCAAATAATAAAATATTGCTTAAAGGAGGAAAAGAGGCATTAAACAGTAATAAAGTTTTAGTATCCTTTTGGCATGAAGCTCTAAAGGAAAATGGTTTAGATGACAGTTGGATTACTATGCTTCAGCTAAATAGAGATGAAACTCAAGAATTTCTACGTAATCCAGATCAGCAGTTAGATTTGATTGTACCAAGAGGAGGAGAGCGTTTGATAAATTTTGTCAAGGAACATGCTAAATGTGCGGTTCTTATTAGTGGAAGAGGAAATAATTTTCTTTATGTACACCCAGAAGCAGATTGGAAAAAAACACTAGAAGTCATTATAAATGCAAAAACCGATAAAATTTCCGGATGCAATGCTCTTGATAAAGTTTTAGTAGATAAAAATCTTCCTGATTATGAAGCAAGGCTGCAAGAACTTAAATCTGTTTTAGAAAATCTAAATGTGGAAATCATCGTTGATGAAACTGTAAAACAGACTTTAGTTGACAATGCATTAATTCCAAATGAGGATACTTGGTTTGAAGAATTTTTAGCTCTTAAATTAGCTATAGGTGCAGTAGATAATATAAATGAAGCTATGAGTAAGATAAATACCTATAGTGGAGGTCACAGTAGCGCAATACTTACAGAAAACAAAGATGTTGCTAAACAGTTTATGGAAAATATCGACACCGCTGCTGTATATCACAATGCTTCAACGAGGTTTACAGATGGCGGACAAATGGGAGTAGGTGCAGAATTAGCAATAAGCACAGATAAACTTCATCACAGAGGTCCATTAGGACTTAAGCAATTAGTAACTAATAAATACTATGTTTTTGGCGATGGACATGTAAGGGTATGATTTTGCCTAGATAAAAAATTTAATGTTCAACTTAGGTTGAGCATTTTTTTTATAATAACTTTAAAATTTAACACACTATAACATACTGATAAATAGTGAATTATATTCATTTTAAAAAATCATTTAACCTTTCTGTAACATTTTGACCTGTCTTTACGTATAATAAGTATGATGTACGATGCATCATATTTAAAAATCATTGCTAATTAGATGAGACAACTCAAAATTACCAAGCAGGTCACTAATAGAGAGACCGCCTCACTGGACAAATACCTACAGGAGATTGGCAAAGTCGATCTTATTACTGCTGACGAAGAAGTAGAATTGGCACAGCGCATTAAAGCTGGTGATCAACGTGCTTTAGAAAAATTAACCAAAGCTAATTTACGCTTTGTGGTTTCTGTTGCTAAACAATACCAAAATCAAGGGCTTACACTTCCTGATTTAATTAACGAAGGTAATTTGGGCCTAATTAAGGCAGCCCAACGTTTTGATGAGACCCGTGGTTTTAAGTTTATATCATATGCTGTTTGGTGGATTAGACAATCCATTTTACAAGCATTGGCAGAACAATCGCGTATTGTACGTTTACCCCTTAATAAGATTGGCTCTATAAATAAAATCAATAAAACATATGCATTTCTAGAGCAAGCCCATGAAAGACCTCCAAGTGCTGAAGAAATTGCCAAGGAGTTGGACATGACTATTAATGATGTAAAAGAATCACTTAAAAATTCAGGAAGGCACGTAAGCATGGATGCGCCTTTAATTCAAGGAGAGGATTCAAATTTATATGATGTTTTACGCTCTGGAGAATCACCTAATCCAGATAGAGATTTATTGCATGAATCACTTCGTACAGAAATAGAAAGAGCTTTAGAAACATTGACTCCGAGAGAAGCAGATGTTATACGACTATACTTTGGTTTAGGCGATCAACATCCTATGACATTGGAGGAGATAGGAGAGACATTTGACCTTACCCGAGAACGGGTAAGACAGATTAAAGAAAAGGCGATTCGCAGACTAAAACATACCTCAAGAAGTAAAATTCTTAAGACTTATTTAGGATAATCGCCATTTAAAAAGCAAAATTAGTTAAAAAAGTAGTTATTGAGAGAGATTTTCATAAATTGCTTGGACAAATAATGAATTAAGATATTTAAAATAACAACAGTTCATCATAACTGTTCGTTTTTTGATTGATGAATGAATCCCCGGCTGATTACCGGGGATTTTTATTTTCAACAAGATTACTTTTATGACATACTCTATAGTCTATATAAGCTCTGCAGCAGACAGTCTAACTAAAAATGACATTCAAGATGTGTTTAATTTTACATTAGATTGGAATTTAGATAATAACATTTCAGGATTCCTAGTTTATAAAAATCAAAGTTTTATACAACTTTTAGAAGGGGATGAACAGGTTCTAAAAGAACTTTTTGAAAGAATAAAAAATGATGAGCGTCATTGCAATATAATTCCTATAATTCAGCAGAATCTTCCTTATAAAAGCTTTGAGGGATATCAAACTAGCTTTTTAGTCTCCAACACGGATAAATTGCAAAGAGAGCTTATTGACTATCTTGATTACATTAAGCTTCTCGAAAACAAAGAAATAAATAAAATGATTTCTACTGTTGAAAAAATTTTGAAAGCAATGTATTCTTAAGGTCATTTGGATAATGTACGGGCGCTATCCTTATTCAATGTTAAATTCTTAAAAAAAACCTAAATTATCTTAAGAATTATTAAATTACGCAAAAATTGATTCCTCATATTTTACATTTTCATCCTATTTCTACATCTAAAAGATGCATATGCTTAAATACACTAACCTTTGTATATTAATGATTGCCTATTTATCACTAATATGCTGCAAATCTGCGAATAATGATTCTGAGAATGAGCCCCACGCTATTCCATCAATTTATCAAGATACAACTATGACAAACAGTTATAATGCAGATAAAACTTTAAAGCTCACCCTTGAGAAAAATAATAAGAAAGGAGACCCAGCTTCACATTTCGAATATAGAGTCTATTCGATTCCTGAAAACAAATTAGTTAAAGAAGGAACATTTAGAGGATCTGGTATAATATGGAATGACAACACTTCCCTAAAATTAATTCCCTATGTCGGAATGGTAAAAAAGCAACAATTAGGTAATCCCGATGATATCGCTTCCGACAAAAAAAACAATAAAGAAATAATAATTAGAATAAATAAAAATCAATGAAAAAAAATTACTTGAATCATCAATTTTATGCTCTTGCGTTATTTGCACTTCTTACTTTAACAGGTTGTGTACAAAAAAGTGAGGAAAATAAAATTGATTTTGCCCCTACAATTAATTCTAAAGAAAAAGGCCCCAAAGAACTTGAAGATAATGAATCTGGCAGACATAAAAAGGGCATAGAAATAATGGCCGATTATATCGCCAGTATTATGAAACCTATTGGTGCAGAAAAATCCACTTACGAAGAGGGATATTTGATGACGGAATTTAAAAAAGCTAAATCCCGGTCTTCCTTTAAATCTTCAAGTAGTAAGGCACCAGAGAATGTTGTCTGGACAGAAAGAGGTCCGGCTAATATACCCGGAAGAATAAGAAACGTAGTGGTCTCACCAGCCAATCCAGATAAATGGTATGCAGGAAGTGTAGGAGGCGGACTTTGGGTAACTGAAGATGCAGGAAATACTTGGAGAAGTCTTACCGACTTTAAAATACCTAATCTTTCCACTTCAACAGTAGCAGTAAGCACCAGCAATACTGGGACAATATATTTAGGCACAGGAGAACCTTATGGAAATTTAGATGCACTAGGAGGAACTGGCGTTTTAAAATCCAGTGATGATGGTTTAACTTGGCAATATTTAGCAAATACATCTAACTTTGGCGACATTGGTAGGCTGGCTTTAAACCCAAACGATGAGGATAATTTAATAGTAGCTTCAGAATTAGGAATTTTCATTACTACAGATGGTGGTTTATCTTGGCAACAGACTTATAATGCAGGTAACGTTCAAGACTTAAATTATGATCCTTCAAATTTTAATACCCTTTATGCAGGTGTAAATCAGATTGGGGTGATTAAAAGTACAGATGGAGGTTTAACATGGTCTATCGTTTTAAATCGTTTAGATTTTAATCCTAATCACGCACGTTTTGAACTCGATGTATCTCCTGTAAACACAAATAAAATAATTGTAGGTGTTTATACCCCTAATGAAAATGCTACCACAGCTGTAAATACTGATTTTTATGTTTCAAATGATGCAGGTGATACTTTCAGTGTTCTGGGCTTTTTGGGAAATAAGGATTCTGCCAATATAATAGGCGGACAGGGTTGGTATGATAATATAATTACCGCTCATCCCTTTAATGAGAATGTTTTTTATGCGGGTGGAGTGACTATGTACCGTGTAGAAATAGGATTTATTCAAAATTACACATTTAAAGCTATCGCAGCTGGATACAATGGGCAGCTAAATGATTATGTTCATGTTGATCAACATGGTCTTACTTACAATACAGATGCAAGTGGGAATATTAGATTAATTCTTTCTAATGACGGTGGTGTGTATCATACAGATTATAAAGCTGATCCTGGAACAACATTAAATGACTGGTCTGATATTTCAATAGGATTAAATAGTACTCAATTCTACGGGGCAGACAAGGCTAATGGAACAGACGACTTTATTGTTGGAGCGCAAGATAATGGAACTGCCTTTTCTTTAGATGGCAATGCAGGAAAAACCACATTATATACTCCCGCCATTGGAGGTGACGGTTTTGAAGTGGTTTGGAATTACAACAATCCAAATCTGCTGATCGGAGGATCCCAATTCAATAATTTTGTTAGATTTAATTTAGGAACTGGTGAAAGTTTTAATGCAGCTCATCCTGATGCAGGAGAAGCTGGATCCCCATTTTATTCTAAAATTACTAATGCAAATAATAACCCAGACGTATTATTCAGTCCATCTGTAAATGGTGTTTGGAAATCAACTGATTTTGGTGAAACCTGGAAACTTACTTCAATTCCTACTAGTTTTTCGGCTGAAGGGAGTAGTGCAAAAGATGTGGCTGTTTCTATTGCACAGCCTGATTATATATGGGCTGGAGATGCAATGACAGAAACTGGGAGTTTTGCAATTCATTTATCCGTTGATAATGGAGAATCATATAATACTACCGCTCCATTTATCGATCCTCGACCAGAATATCAACATAACTATTACATTTCTGGTATCGAAACATCTCATATAAATGCTAATAGAGCATATGTTCTATTTTCTGGTCAAGGAGCAGCAAAAATTATTAAAACTGATGATCTAGGTCAAAGTTGGGAAGATATTTCCGGTTTTTCTATCGGTGAAGATCGTGGATTTCCAGATGTGGCCATTCATTCTTTAATTGAAATGCCTTTTGATGAAAATGTAATTTGGGTCGGAACAGATCTTGGTGTTTTTGAAACTGTAGACGGAGGTCTTAACTGGTCACTCTTAGAAGGTTTACCAGCAGTTTCTGTTTGGCAAATGAAAATCGTAAATGACGAGATTGTAATGGCAACACATGGCCGTGGAGTTTGGACGGCTACATTAGAAGAACTTAGCAACTACGAGCTTCCTGCATACTTTGGAGCACCTCAGGTGACCGATACTTATCAAGAATCTATAGATAATACAAATGGTATTGTTGTTTATAATGTAGTTGATGAAAACGTAGCATCGTTAAAATTGTTTCTGGATGATACTGAAGTTGCTGAAATAACCAGTGATATTACGTTTAATACTCCCTCTACATTTAAGCTGGAGAATCTAGAAGAGGGAATTCATACCTTCGGCATACAAGCAATTAGTACAGAAGGTCAAACCTCTGTTATTGCAAAGAAAAATATTGCCATTGTGGACTTTGCCCCATCAACTGATCTATTAAAAATAGATTCTTTTGAGACTCAAGATGTTTTTACTTTTAATGGTCAATTTGTAATTGATGACATTGGTGGTACCTTAACCCAATCTGCCTTGAATAATCTAGATCATCCTTATAACAATAGTAGTACATATACTACTATTCTAAAGACTCCTATCTCTATTACTGAAGGATCTGCAAATTTTTCATACGAAGATGTTGCAATCACAGAGCCGGGACCTGCGAATGGTTTTTATGATTATGTGACTATCGAGGCAAGTACAGATCTTCGCACTTGGGAAAGACTTGATATTTATGATGCAAGACGCTTTACAGAATGGCAAGAAGTCTATAATGCTTCAGATAACGGCAGTACGCAAACAGAAGGTCAGCCAAATGCAGCTATTAATGATGACCTTTTTAGAAGTCAGACTATAAATTTATTAGACACTTTTGAAGCCGGTCAGACAATCGCCATACGTTTTAGATTAGTTTCAGACAATATATATAACTCTTTTGGATGGGCTATACGATCTATTAATGCTGATCAATCCTTAAGTGCAGAAGACAATTTAGTTACTGTAGCAGGTTTAAAAATTTACCCTACAGTTTCTGACGGAAACATCTTTATTTCTTCTCAAAAAGAGATGTTGAACAGCACTTTAAATTTGTATAATATAAATGGTCAAGTTGTTTATTCTAAAAAATTAGACATATATCCCAATGAGCAAAACCTTGTTTTGGGAGAACTGAGCAATGGCATGTATTTTCTAAATATAGAATCAGATTTAGGAAGTACCAATCAAAAAATATTGATTAAATAATATTTATCAAACATCATATAAGGGGTTTATAAGTTCTAACTTGTAAACCCCTTTTTATTTAACTCTATTCTTTACAATCCTGTTTTCCTAATTAACTTTACTTTTGAAAAAACAAAATAGATGTCTCAAAAATTAATTGCTCCATCCCTACTCGCTTCGGATTTTGCGAATCTGCAGCGCGATATTGAAATGATAAATGATAGCGATGCAGACTGGTTTCATATTGACATTATGGACGGTGTCTTTGTTCCTAATATTTCATTTGGTATGCCGGTACTAAAAGCTATTACTCGACATACTAAAAAGCCTATTGATGTGCATTTAATGATTGTAGATCCAGATCGTTATATTCAAGATTTTGTAGATTTAGGAAGCACAAATCTTACTGTACATTACGAAGCCTGTACTCATTTACACAGAACGCTTCAAGCTATAAAAGCCGCAGGAATGAAAGCTGGAGTTGCTTTAAATCCACATACTCCAGTGATTTTACTCAAAGACGTTATTAATGATATAGACCAAGTCTGTATGATGAGCGTAAATCCCGGATTTGGAGGGCAGTCATTTATTGAAAACACCTACACTAAAATTAAGGAGCTTAAAGAACTTATAACTTCAAAAGGTGCTTCTACATTAATAGAAATTGATGGTGGAGTTACAGATGCTAATGCAAAAAAACTTATAGATGCTGGAGCCGACATTCTGGTTGCCGGAAGTTTTATATTTAAATCTAAAAACCCGCCGGAGACAATTAAAAATCTAAAATCCCTCATCCAATTATAAAATTAAAAAGGCGCCTAAGGCGCCTTTTTAATTTTATAATTGTCTGCTACCTTAATCTCTTGATAAAATACTAAGTATATACCAGAATAGAAGCATCAGCGATGCAAACAAGCCTAAACTTGCTGCTACATATTGATCTTCGCTATATTTATGCACCATATTAGAAGTTTGGTATAATATAGAACCCGAAGCTAACACAACCATTCCTACACTAAACCAAAGTCCAAGATTAAATCCGAAAAGAGTTCCGGCCACGATTAAACCTAGAGCTATAAAAAATCCAATAGCCAGAATTGGACGCAAAAACGAAAAATCCTTTTTTGTCAACAAGACTACTGCCGATAATCCTGTAAATAATGCCAAAGTCAAAATAGCTGCTTGGTTAAGTATATTAAAAGCCCCACCCTCTGCAACAGCCATTGCCATAAATATTAAGAGTATAAAAATAAAAGCTTCAGCAATCACATAAATAAGCAATGCTAAATATTGTTTTTTAGTATCATGATTCGAGATAGCCATTTTTTCTGCATAATTAGTAATTAGCATAAATCCTCCTAAGAGCAACAACCACGTCCAACCCTGAGTTAGCGAAAGTGCAAATTCGAGCAATGGTGTAATTTGAAAAAATATTGTTTCCACTACTAGAAAAAGAAGTACTGCAAGCGCAAGATGTGTATAAGTTTTTCTGTAAAAAGCTACACGATGTTCATCTGATAATGCACTTATAAAAACAGGATTCTGTATTTCGTTCATTTTAAATTACTTTATTTTATTATAGTCTACTTTTTAGAACTTTCCCCTTTAAACTGCTGTGAGTTATTTTTAAACAGAATATTAAAAGTGGTTAAACTTCCATAAATACGGGTTATATACTGTTGTAGATCAATTTTATCCTGATCATCCATTTTTTTATTGCTGTTGATTTTCTGCTCCATCACTCTCACTCGGTCCCTCAACATTACTATCTTATGAAAGAAGGTTTCTATAGGTATTTCCTTCCCAGATAAACTGGAATCTTTTGGATTTAAAACCAGCGTACCACCTCGCCATTTATCTGCAATAGGAACTACTTCAGAAATATCAGAATAACGCTTTAAAAGCTCCCTCAAGGTATTTTCAACCTCATAAAAACTAACTGTATCCACTTCATCTTCGACAGCCTCTATGACCTCAAATTCTGTATCAAGATCTAATGTTTCCAATCCATTTTCTATAAAAGTCACCCAATAATGTTTAGAAGTAACATTCGTTACTACTCCATCGCCAAAATCTACATGTTTTATTCTTGATCCTATTCCTAAAAAATTCTTCATTTTTCGTACTTTTTATAAATCTAAAACAGGACCAATATATTTTTATTTACTCTTTAAGCCAAATAAAATATGGTTTCCTAGATTAATTAACAATTAATTTGAAGTAAACATCTAAAAATCAATATCTAATATTGAAATCAATTGTATGAGCTATACCAAACGTATCGGGCTTTTTTTGGGACCTGTTTTATTTATTTATTTCAATTTCTTTTTTAAAGCGGAAGGAATATCGCCTGAAGCGCAATCTACACTAGCCTGTGCATCTTGGATCGCAGTCTGGTGGACTATGGAAGTAATCCCGATCGCAGCCACTGCCCTACTTCCTATTATTCTCTTTCCATTAACTGGTGCCCTCTCACTTGAAGAGACAACAGCTAGCTATGGTCACAAATATGTATTTTTATTTATAGGGGGATTCCTTATAGCGATAGCTATTGAAAAATGGAATCTGCACAGGAGGATTGCTCTCAATATAATAAACTTAATAGGCACAAGTGTAAACCGAATCATATTGGGCTTCATGTTGGCTACTGCCTTCCTATCCATGTGGATATCCAATACTGCTACCACTGTGATGATGCTGCCTATAGGGATGGCAATTGTTGCGCAGTTAAAAGATAATCCTACCACCCGTGAAGATGAAAATTTGGCTTTTGGGAAAGGTCTTATGCTTGCAATTGCTTATGCGGCCTCCATAGGCGGAATGGCAACATTAATAGGCACACCCCCTAATCTTATCCTCGCAGGGGTACTTCAAGAAAGCTACGGGGTCGAAATTACATTTATACAATGGATGAAATTTGGATTACCCATATCGATTCTGCTATTAGGTATCTGCTGGCTGTATATTACCCGTTACGCATTCTCTGGCAAGAAGAGTGAAGAATTTAAAATGCCTAAAAAATTTCCGGGGGGCCGATCAGAAATAAAAAGGCTTCTAGCAGGATTGGGGAAAATTTCTAAAGAGGAAAAAACGGTACTGCTTGTTTTTGGCCTTACGGCATTTTGCTGGATGTTTCGTTCCTATTTGATTAAGCCGTTTATTCCCCAAATAGATGATACGATTATCGCAATGTTTTTTGCTCTTATTCTGTTTTTGCTTCCATCGAAAAACGATGAAAAAGGAAAAATTTTAAATTGGGAAGAAGCTGTTAAACTTCCTTGGGGAATACTTCTACTTTATGGAGGTGGACTTGCTCTGGCTAGTGGTTTTTCAGAAACAGGACTGGCTGAATGGATTGGTTCTCAACTAACTTCCATTCAAAACATCAGTTTATTTCTTTTAATTTTAATTTTAATAGCGGCTGTAAACTTTTTAACCGAAATCACTTCAAACTTAGCTACAACAGCAATGCTCTTGCCGGTAATTGTGCCTGTAGCTTTAATTTTTAATACGCATCCTTATATTTTGATGGTTGGCGTTACTGTTGCCGCTTCCTGTGCATTTATGCTGCCAGTTGCCACGCCTCCCAATGCCATAGTATTTGGATCTGGTTATTTACGCATCCCTGATATGGTACGAACAGGCGTTTGGTTAAATATTATTTCGATTATTTTATTAACGTTCTTTACCTATTATGCGCTTCCTTATATTTGGGATTTCACTCCTGATACTTTTCCGGGAACATTTAGGAAATAAACACTATTCTGAAGTCATCTCTGGAGTTGCGACTGTTCTAAAACCTGTGTGGTCTGTTGCAGAATCCATTGTATTTCCCATTCTGGCCGAAATACGGTAACTCGCACAATAGGATTTATCACACAAAAATGAACCTCCTTTTATAACTTTCTCCTGCTGATATGGATTATTAGGATTATATGCCGAAGCTGATCCTTTAGGATTTTTAAGTTCGCCCTTCCCTAAAACCTTCTGATAATAATTTATATCAAACCAATCTTGCGTCCATTCCCAAACATTACCAGCCATATCGTAAAGGCCTAAAGAACTAGGAGGAAATGATTTAACCGGTGCTACATATTTAAACCCATCCTCAGCCTTATTTTTAACCGGAAACTCTCCTTGCCAGGTATTGGCATCCTTAGTTAATTGAGATTCATCATCACCCCACGTATAGATACCGCCATGCATTTTTCCATGAGCTGCTGCCTCCCACTGTGCCTCAGTAGGTAAACTTCTTTGCGCCCATTTACAATAAGCCAAGGCGTCTTGATATGCGATATGAACCACTGGATAATCATCCAATCCTTCAATAGAGCTTTTAGGGCCTTCAGGATGTCTCCAATTAGCTCCATTTTTCCACTCCCACCATTGTGAATAATCATCTAGATTTTGAACATTTTCAATATCTTTTCTAAAAATCAGAGAACCTGGTTGTAGTAAACTGTCATCTGGTTTTGGTGTTCCAGCAGGTAATTGCTTTTTCATTTCTTCCCAATCTACGGGACGTTCTGCTATAGTAACATAACCCGTCTCATCTGTAAATTCTTTAAATTCTGTATTTGTCACTTCTGTGACATCTATAAAAAACCCATCTACAGCAACAGGATGTGCTGGTTTCTCTCTAGGTAGTGCAAGATTGTCCCCGTCCTGTGCTCCTTGTGAGAAATGAACACCAGAAACCCAAATCATTCCCTCCGGCACATCAACATCATCTGGTTTTTCAATTAAAATTTCCTTTTTATCTAAAGATGATAAATCTGCCTCACTACTTTCTCTATTTTCTTTTCCTTCTTTATTGCCGCACCCTATGAAGAGCAGAATTATGAAGAAATTAAAACTGTATTTTAAAAGCATTAATCATTTTTTTAGGAAGTTATAAAGTTACGGTTTATTGTGAAGTTGTAAAGAGTACCATTCTCCTCATACTTTATACTGAAGTCATTTATAATTCCTGGCTTATCTGTAGGTAACCAGTTCCTCCCCTTTTTTGTTACTATTATCACCCCATTAAAATCTCCCACCCAACAAAATTTAGAAGTGAAACCCTTTGTATTAATAGGCTTTATACCATAATTCGTAGTTAAAATATTTGCTACCTCTTTAGGATTATCTACGGGAAGTCCTATTTCATTGAGTTTTATAATATCTTTTATTGAAAATGTACTTTTGTGAAGGTAATCCAAATCAGGTCGTTCTATAAACTCGACAATATTGCCGTCTTTGTCATAAAAATAAATCGCCTCACCAGTTTTAAAATTAATAATCTTACTACCGTGGTGCAGTAAAAGCTCAATATCTTTTGATTCTAGAAATTTGATCGCCGCCCGTAGGCTTCCGGTTGGGATTAAAAATGCAAAATGGTAATAAAATAGATCGTCAGATTTTTCAACTATTAATTCATTCTCTTGAGATAGAAGTTTAAAACTTTCAGTATGAACCTCTATGTCAAAACCTAAAACTTCTTTATAAAAATCTAATTGTTCTTTAAAATTATAAGAATAGATTTTTAGCGACTTAATTTCCATTATCCTCCCCGTTATTCTTCATTTAAAAATACCAAAAGCGGATCAATAAATTTATCAAACGCCTCTATATGTGGAAGATGACCTACATTTTCTATTTCTACAAGTTGTGCATTAGGTATTTTATCACGTGTTTTCTTTCCTAATTGGTCATACAATCCCATAGTTTTACGTACACTCTCACTAACTAAAGGTTTACCCAAAGCAGTTCGATCACGAGTACCTATGATTAATAATGTGGGACTTTTTATATGCTCAAATTCATAAACTACAGGTTGCGTAAATATCATTTCATAAGTTAGAGCAGCATTCCAAGATATTCGGGGATAATCTTCTTTATTTAGCGTCCACCCTGCAAGAATATTTACCCATTTATCATACTCCGGTTTCCATTTGCCATCATAGTAGTTTTTCTTCTGATAGCTTTTAATTGCCTCATAATCCTTTTTTAATTCATTTTCATACCACCAGTCAACAGTTTTGTATGGAACAACAAGTTTCCAATCTTCAAGACCAATCGGATTCTCAAGAATAAATTTCTCAGTAATATCAGGATACATTAATGCAAATCTTGTTGCAACCATACCACCCATGGAATGCCCTAGAACTGCAGTCTTTTTAATCCCTAATGCGTCTAGTATAGCTTTTGTATTTTTTGCTAATTGCTGAAAGGTATATTGCAGATATTCTGGTTTTGAAGATTTACCAAAGCCTATTTGATCTGGAACAATTACGCGATAACCCTCTTTAATTAGTGCTTTAATTGTTGTTTCCCAGTATGCCCCATTAAAATTTTTACCGTGCAGTAGCATAACATTTTTCCCATTGGGTTTTTCTGGTCTTACATCCATATATGCCATTCTGAGATCCTGGCCTTGAACTTTTAAATCCAAAAAAGATACTTCAAAGGGATATTCATAATTCTCCAGATTCATCTCTAATTTTTTTAGATCAGAATCTTGACAGAATCCAAAATAGGGTATCGAAATAAGAAACAGTATCAGAATTTTTTTATAAATCATAGCTTTATATTTAATGCAAGAATTTAATCAATGACAAAATTGTTGCGTACTAAAAAAGTCATAAGATTTTTTTCGAATTATTTAGTCGGTTTAATTGTAGGCAACAAAAAAGCTGTCTATATAGACAGCTTTCTCAATATAAATTACAATTATAATCTAGGAATAACGTATCATAAATTCTTTATTAACTGAAAATGATGGTGATGTTATTGTATCTACAAAAATCCAGGAAGAAGATGCTTCTGTTTGTGTAAACGTGACTTCCATATAGCCGCGTTGAGATGCATTTAAATAATTTAGATCGTCTATAAGTAAGGTAAATGCCTGTTGAAAAGATCCTATAACAGATAAATCTGCTCCTAAATAACCTTCCAGTCCTGGAGAACTCACTGATGACGTAGCAAATTCTTTACCTACTTCTACCCCAGCGTTCGACTTTAAATTATTATACCAGGCGTTATGTGTATCTCCCGCCAGACAAACAATTTTTTTATCCCCAAACGCTTCAAAAAGAAATTCCCTTTCTGCAGGATATCCATCCCAAGCATCCAGATTATAAGGCAAGACAGTATTGATTCGAGCCAATTCCTCTTCAGTTAAAGAAGGATCTCCTTGTATTGATCTAATTTTAATCTGTGATAAGGAAGCTATCTGTTGTTGAAAAGCTGCAAAAGTTTCTGCAGAGGCAGAACCGGTCAAAGCAACTTCTGCAAGAATAGCAGAAAGAGAGCCCAACAATTCTGCGGGCATCATCATTTTACCCATCAACACCTGCTGCCCCAGAACCTGCCACTTTGTATTACTACCGGCAACTTCATTTACTAACCAATTTCTTTGTGTTGCACCTAATATAGTACGCTCTGGATTTAACCAATCTGCCTGAAAACCAGATGCATTAAAATTTCCCTGGGCATCATAATAGTTTGTATAATCCAATTGCTTATCTCGGCCTATAACGCGCGTATCGAGCATTAATAAATTAACCAGATTCCCAATATTAAGACTTCTATAAATTAAATTAATATCTTGTGTTGTGACAGGAAGATATTCACTGTATGCCTGAATTGCCGCTTGTTTTCTTACTTCAAAACTACCTTCAGAATCTTGATGATTTTCTGCACCATCTTTGTATGCATCATTTGCTATCTCGTGATCATCCCAAACACATATAAAAGGTTTTTTCTGATGTGCTAACTGTAAATCTGCATCACTACGATACTGCTTATAGCGCATTCTATAATCGTCGATAGAAATAATTTCGTTGGTTGGCTCAGGAGCGCGACCTAATGAATCTGTAAATTCATTGGTTCCATAGCTACCTGTGCCATATTCATAAATATAGTCTCCTAGATGTACAATAATATCAGCTTCAGAATTAGCCATTGCCTGGTATACATTAAAAAGACCGGCAGGATAATTAGAACAAGAGCAGATTGCCATTGTTATTTGAGAAGCATTTTCTGGAAGTGTAATCGTCTCACCTACTACTGAAACCGTTTCATCTTCAAGATTTATAAATCTGTAATATAATTTTTGATCTGCATCCAGGTCCTGCACCTCCACCGCTACTGTAAAATCACGCGAATTATCTGTGACAACTTCTCCGCTTCTTATTACATTTTCAAAAGAAGCATCCTCAGAAATCTGCCATAGAATACTTGCAGAATTTAATTCTGTGTTATAACGCGTCCAGATAATAACCTGAGAAGATGTTGGATCGAAACTTGCTACTCCAGAATTAAAATTAGATTGGGATAAATCATCTGGTATATCTACATCCCCAGAAATATCATCATCATTGCTACAGCTGATGAAATTAGTAGTTAAAATCACTCCACCTGTCGCTAAAAGTGAATTGAAAATAAATTTACGCCTGCCTATTTTTTTATGTTCCATTTGATTTTGAAGTTTTTGCTAAAATCCAAAACTTCAATGAACATTCTATTACCAAGAATTTAATAAATTATTAATTTTAAAATATATACTCCAAATTTCTACTTATCACTTTACATATTATTTACCTTATATTAATTTTGAATCTTGATGAAATCAGCAAAAATAGGCTTAGGTGGTGGGTGTCATTGGTGTACAGAGGCCGTCTTTCAGCAAATTAAAGGTGTAAATAAAGTTGAGCAGGGATACATTGCTTCAGAAGGAAAAGCCAAAGAATACTCTGAAGGTATTTTAGTTCATTACAATCCAGAAAACGTTTCTTTAAAAGAGCTTATAGAAATTCATCTACATACTCACAAATCCACTTCAGAGCATAGTTTTCGAACTAAATATCGTTCCGCGGTTTATTATTTCAATAGAGAAGAAGAAAATTCCATTAAGAATATTCTTTTAGAACTTCAGAGTAACTTTAATACTAATATAATTACGCAGATACTTCCTATGCTAAGTTTTAAATTAAGTAGGGAATCTATCAGAGATTATTATAAAAAGCATCCTGAAGCTCCATTCTGCAAAAGGTATATAGAACCAAAATTAAATTTACTGTTAACTGATTTTAAGGAAAAAGTAGTGGCCAAAAATATTTAAAGGTTTTTATCGATAAGCTCATATTGATAATATTCCTCCTGAGCACTTTTATAATTTAATCCATAATTTACAAATAGGCCCATTGCCATAATAAAGAAAAACCTATCAAAGAAATAAAACAAATCAAACCCAAAATAATACGCAAAAAGAGCAGCTATATCTGAAAATATAAAGCTAAAAACCAAAAAAGTGTATAACAAGGATCTATTACTGTTGTACTTATTATTATAGACTATGGCGGTGACTCCTAAAATAATCATCATGGCTCCATAGAAATAGAATAAAGATATTTCTATAAAATCTTTAAACTGATAGCTCAACATATCCATAAGCATATGTAAGGTATAGCTGTTTGCTAAAATTAAAAGAAGGGTTATTACTATTAAAGAAGAACTTAGTTTGGTATTACGAAGTTTTGGAATTCGTTCTGCAACTAGAGTAATATAGGCAAGAGCTCCCAATAAAAGGTAAAACTTATAGCCCCATGACACCTCGTATACCTGAAAAAAAATATCCTTTACCAGAAAAATAAGAAGAGATAAAGTGATCCATTTATTTTTAATCCCTTTCTTTAGTAAATAATAAGCAAATAGAATTGCAATAGACAAAAGACGCACTCCCCGGCTTAATTCAAGGTCATAAAAAGCAACAACAAGAAGATTCACTACTAGTAGAAATACTATTAGAAGACTATATCTAATTCTACTTGCCAAATAGGCAGCAATTCTCATAATGAAGTATTGTAATTGTTAATGAATAAATTATGTTTTGGGATTTTAAATATACGAAAAATTGAACCTGCTGGTTTTTACAGATGTTAAATTAATTAAAAGTCAACTATAACACCTACTCCTAATTGCTGTTTCCACTGTGTTCGTGCACCTACAGTAACATCTTCTCCATTATCATTAGCCTCTGTAAGTTTCACATCATTATCATATTTTAAATGCGAACCTAATTTTGCTAAAACGAAGTTGTTCACTTTAAAATTAAAATTAAGCTCCCAATCCACATCTACATTGCCAAAGCTATTGAGGTAATCTGTATAAAGGCTAATGGTATTGGTAAGATTTATATTTTCCATAACTTCAGAGCTATATATACTTGAAAATAAAATTCCGACCTCACTTCGCACACGTTCTCCAGGTTTAATCACATTGCCATCCTCATCAAGAACAGCTTCTTCTACACCAAAAGAACCTTTGTCTGCAAGGCTTTGATCAAGAACAAATGTGGACTTTAAAGTGAGTGGTGAGGCATATACAGAGAGATTATCTATTCGTTTGCCATATTCTGAGCCTATACCAAGAAATAGATAACCAGGAGCCATAAATTGAGATATCGGGGTGCTGGTATCGGGGTATTTATAACCGTTAGTAAATTGTGTTTGAAATCGAAACTGGGCGGAATAATACCAATTAGACAAGGTATCTTTTCTATAACCAAAATTAGAAGTTACTTCTAGCATATCATCAGTTTTGCGTAGCTCACGCCCTTCTTGACTATTTATACCATAACGACTTACCAGCTTATTTTTCCACTTTGTATTCTTGTCCAGGTAATCTCTTTGAAGTACAACTTCAGCCAGACCAGATACAGAATTGCTCCCCCCAGCATTCCAGTTAACAAATGCTACTTCACTTAAATCCAGTCCTGCTTTGTTAGAGTTAGTCCAAGAAGGTTTAATGATTTTACTCTGATTTATTAATTTATTAATCAGACGCTTATTAATGGGTAAAGGAAGCGTAGTGTATTGAGAAAAGGCAGTTGTAGAAATAAGAAAAAAGCACAGAAAATAAAAATAGGATACGAACTTCACAATACTTTAAAATTTATAAATACTTAATATTCAAAAACACCAAATTCACTTTTTATCGTTAGCTTTTTTGCATCAGAAGGCTTCACACGACCTATTATTTTTGCTTCAATATTGAAGGAATTTGCAATTGCAATTATATCTGCGGCACCAGCTTCATCCACATACAGTTCCATCCGATGTCCCATATTAAAAACCTGATACATCTCTTTCCACTCTGTCCCACTCTCTTGCTGTATTAATTTAAACAACGGTGGTAAATCAAATAGATTGTCTTTTACAATATGAAGATTATTTATAAAGTGAAGGATTTTAGTCTGAGCTCCACCACTGCAATGCACCATGCCGTGAATAAATTCACCATTAATGTCATTGAGGATTTTCTTTATTACCGGGGCATAAGTACGCGTAGGCGAAAGAACCAATTTACCGGCATCTAACGGAGAGCCTTCAACGGCGTCAGTCAATTTCTTAGAACCCGAATAAACAAGATCTGCAGGAACAGAAGCATCAAAACTTTCAGGAAATTTTTCAGCCAGATAATTGGCAAAAACATCGTGTCTTGCAGAAGTTAATCCATTACTTCCCATTCCGCCATTATATTCTCTTTCATAAATAGCTTGTCCCGAGGAAGAAAGACCTACAATAACATCTCCGGCTTTTATATCGGCATTATCAATTACATCTTCACGTTTCATTCGTGCAGTGACGGTTGAATCTACAATAATTGTACGGACAAGGTCACCAACATCTGCAGTTTCCCCTCCCGTACTTTTTATAGACACTCCGTGTTTCTCCAGGTCTGCAATCAACTCTTCTGTACCGTTTATAATAGCTGAAATAACTTCTCCGGGAATAAGATTTTTATTTCTCCCTATGGTTGAAGAAAGCAAAATATTATCTGTAGCTCCCACACAAAGCAAATCGTCAATATTCATTATAAGAGCGTCCTGCGCAATTCCTTTCCATACTGAAAGATCACCGGTCTCTTTCCAATACATATAAGCCAGAGATGATTTAGTGCCAGCTCCATCAGCGTGCATAACCAGACAGTGATCTTCACTACCTGTAAGATAATCTGGTACTATTTTGCAGAACGCTTGCGGAAACAAACCTTTATCTACATTTTTAATGGCATTATGCACATCTTCTTTACCAGCTGAAACGCCGCGCTGCGCATATCTTTTAGAAATTTCCTGACTCATCGTTCTGTATATCTGACAAAAATAATAAATTAAAAACGTCCTGATATTTTCAGGACGTTTTTAAGTCTTATATTTTTTTAAATCCTTGTTACTCCCAATCTGGTTGAGAAGCTTCTGTAAATAGTAATTGTGCTTCTACAATAATATCAACATCTATTGATAGCGAAAAAATATTGGGTATAGCTTCCATATTATTTTCCACTCTTGTAAAAATTATTGCACCCTCTGATGGAGACCATCTTGGATCTAAGTCATTCTCCCCAGATTGCACATCGCTTCTTACAGCTGTACTTGTCATGGTCTGAAAATCATATATAAAAAGCCTTGAGTTAAACTGCCTATATTGACTATTTTCAGAGTTGGATATATCTCTACTGTACAGCAATTGCGATGCATTTGCATTTAAATCCAATCCTCCTGCCGCTCCATTTTCATTTTCAAGTATTACATTTTCCTCTTCACCAGAAGATAACCTTACTGTAAAAATCCTTACACCATATCCTTGTGTATTATTGGTTTTAATCGCTATCAGATCATCATCAAATGCTGCAGCACTAACCTCTGTAATAAAGTTACCATCAGTGGTTTCATAAATCAGTTGAGCGCCACCGCCATCTGGATCAATACTGTATAATTTGCCAAAACTAGGATAATAAAGCCTGCTCCCATTTTGAGCCCACGTAAAATCTATTTCAGAAATTCTAAAACCATTTACTGGTATGGAATTAGTGACCTGTTTAACATTCGTACCGTCCAGATTCATTGTAAATAAATGAGTATTTCCAGATACGGTTCTAAGAAAAGCAATTTTATTTACATCTGTATTGCGTCGTGGTCTAAAACTGTTCGTATTTAATGAAGTCAATCTTAATTCTGCATCATTTGCATTTTCCGAGTTATTGTCCCCAGAAAAAATAACACTATTCCCATTCATTTCCCGTACATATAAAAACCGGTTGTTGGGTATATCAATTGTTTTAAATTGACTTACTTCACTCCTTACAACGGGATTTATTTGGTCATCTGTAGATATCTGCCAGAAATAATTTGTACCCAAACTAAGATTGGAAGTAGTATAAGTTGTGTCTCCCTCAATTTCAAAGACTTCAGTTTCATTTGTCGTTCCATTACGCAACTCCAAGCTATATTTTAAGACATCATCATCCACAGAGCCAGAAGACCATACAAAATTTACCTCGGGGGAGATGCCTGTTGCTCCATCCTCTGGAGACAATAATTGAGCTTCCAAAGGTGGTCTGTTAACAGCCTCGGCAATAACCAATTCAAAAACTACATTACTCGTTTCATCCGGAGTAATAGTCGCCGCTTCAAATGATGTCACATATCCATCTAATTCTGCCTGTACAGAATAATCGTCTGAAGAAATAGATGAAATAATAAATTCTCCATTCTCATCAGTAAAAACTGTGCTTGAAGCGGGAGTAGTAGAAATTTTCACATTTGAAAGGGGTTCATTATTAATATCAGTAACTACTGATCCAGTCAAAGTTCCTTCTCCAAAAGTGTCGATGGTATCTTCACTGCAGCTCCAGATAAAGCATAGTGCAATAAAAATAACGCTATTAATTAAAATTCTCTTTTTCATTACTCTTCTATATTTTCAACAGGAATATTATTTTTCTTTTTTGATCCAAAATAATAATTAACTCCAAAACCAAAATTGAAGTAAAAATCATCTCTTTTACCATTTGCCATACCATCTAATTCATCACTAAAAGCAATGTTATGTTCTGCAAATATTTTTACGCCCCAGTGATTTGAAATAAAATATTCAAGTCCACCCCCGTATTGTGCCTTAAAAAAATTGGACTCTACATCTTCATCCCCGTCGTCTTTTTGCATATTAAAAACGCTTCCAAAACCCCCATAGAGAAATGGAGCAAAATCATCATTAGGCAAAATATTAAAATGTGCATTCAAGTCTAAGCTGGCCATTGTAGCAGAAAATTGCTCTCCATTATTAATCTCAAAAACAGAGCCTGCAACATTAAATCCAAGATATTTATTAAACTGATGCTTATAATCCAGTCTTGAATAATAACCCAATTTCTTAGTTGAATAATCTCCATCTATCAAACTTACACCACCAGAAACACTTAAAGAGTTGTTATATTCCCTATCAATAAAAAATCTATCATATAGACCTTTAGATTCATCCATCGCCTTTTCCTCATTATATTCACTTACAAGTTGATCATTTACTTGTTTCCCTCCTTGCGCAGACCAATAACCACTTTCTACCCCTTCTATAATTAAATCACGTACTCCTTTTTCAATAGCATCTTTTACAGCAATCTGTATAGGTTCGTTCTGCGTAATTCCTGTTTCTGCCTCAAAGAGACGTTGAAACTTTACGTATCTAAAAAAATTAGCATCAAGTGCTTGGGACAATATAGTTTTTGACACATAGACCGTTTTTAAAATCTCTCCATTACTGGTAGAAACCATTCTTAAATAGACAGATATACGATCTTGACGGTACTTTGCCGATCCCCCCAGACCAAAATATCTAGCACCTACACCTCCAGTTATAATATTTGTATCATAAGAAATGATACCACCCTCTAGTATAATTCCTGCATATTTTAATGGAGGCAATGGGGGTTCATTAGGGTTTAGGTTTTTTAAATATTCCTGCTTTGTGTTGCGTATAATATTACGCTCAGTACTAAGATTACTAAGATTTTCTCGTTCTATTGGAATAAACCATCCAGAATCTTCTAGAGCTTTAAGGAGTATGGTGGTACCCCCTTGAGTAACTGCGGTACTAAAAGTACTCCCATTTTGAATAGCCTTGTATTGCCCCGTTTGATCTCTAAAGTTATAAACCGCAACTTCTACAGGAGCCTGTGCCGGTGGCAAGTCTAAAAGTGATTGTGTAGAAGCAGTAAATTCTCCTGTCCTTGCAGCTGTTTGCACAAAAGGCTGATTAAAAATCGCCCCGCAGGAATCTAACAAAAATATACATGCCAGAATGGCAAATAATTTAATATATCTCATAAAGAGTTGTAATTAATTAGGAACTATGACTTGGGTTGTTTCTCCGGTAGAGGTGTCAAGAATATTAATAACAAGCCCTTCCTGACCTTCAAAAACTTCTACATTAAGTGTCCCAAATGTAAATGTCCCTTCTTCTTGAAAGTTGCCAAAATCCTCGACTTGAGCGTCCAATAAGGATCTTGATATTTGACTGAGAATTTGATCATTCAAATTCTGACTAAAACTCTCCAGATAGGTCAATTCTTCATCGGGATCTCTTGGTGCGGTTAAACCATTTTGAGCAGTTGCAGAACTTAACATCCATTGATAATTAAAAGTCTCCCCTCCAAAAGCTGGATTTATAGGCTGATAAACGAACTGCTGCGCAAAACATCCCCCGCCTAAGAATAAAAAAATAATAGATATATAGATTTTCATCATATAATTAATAACGTGTTATACTTTCTTGTGTATTCTGTAAATCCTGTAGTCGACCTAACGTTCTATTAAATGCAATATCAGCTTGTTTTAATAAATAATCTCGGGAAGGATTTGAGAAGAATTGCCATACCAACTGGTCCTCTACTTTTACGGTAATACGTGTATTGCGCCCAAGTCCTGGTACTTCTTCTATAATTATGTTTTTTGGGGTTTTGATGCCAGAAAGATAGTACTTTGAATAAAATAAGGTGTAAAAATCCCTGCCTATTTTAGTTAAAGTATTTTCTATCACAAGCCCTTGTAGAACAAATCCATCTTGTGGCTTAGCTATATCTTCAGAATTATCAGGTGCCAACACCTCCGGTTCGCGCCTTACCACAGTAGCTGTTGTATTATCTTTTTCTGGATCTTCGTTAAAAACGATTCTGTCTTGACCTAACGGCTTTTTATCAAGATCGTAAATTATTAAAACTATTATTATGCGATCTTCTTCTAACGCATTTATAGTAGTAGTTGCTAATTCTTTTTTTTCACTAGCAGCTATTGTGAATCTTCCGTCTTGGGAAGTCTTAGATGTATTACCTCCTGCATCTTTTCTAAATGTTGAAAATTCATATTGTAAGCTTCTATCTGCCAAAGTCAGATTTTCTGACATGGCACGCAATTCAAAAAACTCACTGTTTTGTTCAACTAGAATTTCTGCCGAAATTTCTGTATTGAGAATTTGGCATTCGCCATTTATCGATAAAATAAACACTATAAAAAAAAGTAATAATTTGGGTACAGATTTTTTCCCGCAATAAAAGATCATTTACTTAAAACTTCTAATGATAAGGGATTTCCCATTACCAGTTTGATTAAATTTTAATGACTCTGTAATACTGTTTGTGCCGAATCTCTCAAAATATAAATTATTACCATCTTGTGTAAGATCAAGAGAAACATCTGCATTTTTAGAAGTATTATTCACATAATCTTTAATCTTATTATAGTCTCCTTCTTGTCTCAAATTTGTAACCACCGTATTTGCAGTGTAATCCAAATCTGCATTATTGAAACGACCATTTTGAAAAATAGAAACCTCACTGGAACGTGTATTTGTTTGTATTCTTGTTGCATTATTAGAACCTATTTGTTGAAGATAGATAGAATTTAGATTGGTCCCATTTATAACAGCATTTTTAGGATTTACAGAAGTGTCTATATTTAAGCTTTTTAAAATGTCCTGAGTGATCTCGTCTCCCTCTAAAACCATTTCTTCTGCACTCTTATTATTTGAATATGTCTGACTCAATAGTGTACTGCAAAAAGTGAGCGCAAAAAGCATCAGACTAACCTTAAAATAATTTTTCATAGCTACAATTTATGAAATTTAAAATAAACTAATGAAATATGAATTTCATTTAGAAAATTACTTTTTAAAAATAAAGGGGTGTGTTGAAAACAACAGCACCCCTTACTTAACCTTATACTTAATTTCTGTTATTACTAGAAATATATTAGTTATGTTGAGTTACAATAGCTGAATTAAGAGAACCGGTTTGCATAATATCACTTGTTTGACCTGTATTCTTTTGATTAACATCTGCATAGTTTGAACTACCATCCTGAACAATAGCTGAAACGTGACCATTACCTGATTGAAAAACGTGACTCTCATTGAAATCACCACCAAGTTGAGTAATGTCTGAATCTAAGTTACGACCACTTGCCTGATTTACAGTAGCTATATTATCATCACCAGTCTGTGAAATATCAGAATCATGTATATCTCCTTTTTGTGTAGTCCTAGCTTCATTGCTAAAACCATCTTGAATAATAGTAGAATTAGCACCATCAGCTTGTTGATTTATAGTAGCTGTGTTTTGAATATCTCCCATTTGTTCAATTGTCGCTATAGAAGCAGTAGTGTGGTCCTCTTGATTGGTACCATTTCTGCTTTGATAAACAAAAGCATCATTCTCATCACTAATCTGAGTTATATATGCTTTATTCTCACCATCTCCCGTTGGAGTACCTAAATTTTGCTCTACTACAGCTTCATTATCGTCACCAGACTGAGTAACTGTTGCCATATTCTTATAGCTGTCTTGAGTAATTGATGAAGTATTGCCAGTGGCATCGTCAGAAGCTGAACCTTGATAAACAAAAGCTTCGTTGTTTGGTTGATCATTTCCAGAAGTAGATCCCTTTTGATCTACTGTCGACTCATTAGAACCATATTGCTCTACAGTGGCTTCATTAAAATCTTCATCTTGATCAATATCAGATGTGTTAGAACCATCTTGAGTAACAGAAGCTTTATTATCATTATCCAGCTGATCTACTGTAGAAGTGTTACCTACACCTGTAGTTCCAGACGTTTGAGTAACTTCTGCCTCATTATTAGTGGTTTCGTTCTCAATTCCATCAAACTGATTAACAGTAGAACTGTTTGCATCCCCTGTTTGGTTTACAGTTGTGGTGTTATGCAATGCATTTGGATTAGTAGCACTTCCTTGTAAAACCACTGATTCATTTGCATTTCCGGCCTGTTCAACAGTTGCACGGTTGTCATCACCTGTCTGATCTATATCAGAGTCATTTTGTTGAGCAAAAGATATTGCTCCAATCATTAGCGCTGCTGCGCTTAAAATTACTTTTTTCATAATGTAAAAGATTTGATTAATAATATATAGTTATGGTTAATAATTATTCTAATTAAAAATATTCCTTTTCTCCATCATCTTTCAACTTCATAAATCATCACTTGAAAAAGAACTGTCGATGTAGGGGTTCGACTTTTTCTATTTGCTTGAGTAGCACCGCTAAAGTATAATAACTTAAATCAAATTAGAACATAAAATCTAATTATTCGATGAAATCATATGTTACTAAAACGTTATAAACCAGCCAAGCCTGTTGTTTATTGACATTTCAAACTAAAGGGGAAAAACACCCTTTTTGATTGTCAAATTTAACTTGTAATCTTTTTCTTACTTGTTATTTCTATTGGCTACTAAGACAGTGAGAATGAGCGCTCATCAAACTGCTCCATTCTCATTTTTCTATAATATTCAGTGATAAAAATCATTTTACAATTATGATCATCACCGTTTATAGCATAAAATACTGCAGAAAAGATTCTTAAAAATTTAAGAAGACCTATTAAAAAGGCATCTTAAATTTTTAACAAGTTGTAAACATATCAATGAACCCATGCGCAACCACATCGCACATTAATTATTCCGCTCTAGCGCGAATGAATTGTATAATCCTGAACGTGATTCATTCCAGAATTTTGCTGTACTACATCTATACTGTTATTGCTACCACCAGACTGACTTCCTACAAAAGTGTGATTACTACCATACTGTGTTACAATTGCAGTACCTGCCCTACCTCTTTGTTCTAAAGTAGCACTATGCCCACTGCCATTTTGGTACAAGTCAGCATAATTGCCTCCTTTTTTTTGCATTATATCAACATAGTTGGATACCCCATCTTGAAAAGTAAATGCATTGTTGTTACGTCCTAATTGCTGAGTAATTGCCTGGTTAGAATCACCTATCTGATTTTGCAGCACATAATTACCGTCTCCAGCCATGTTCCCTACATTATTTTGAATAACTGTAGCAGAATTATTATCACCTATTTGGTTTTGATAAGAAATATTACCTCCGTCTGTGCCTGCCCCAAATTGATGAGCCTCCATAGTATTATCATCTCCTACCTGGCTTTGAAAAGCTTCTGCCCCTTGGGATGAAGCACCGTTATTTGCATAACCTGAAGCCGTAAGAGTCTCCGCATTTCCTTGATTTATTGTGGCCGCATTACCTTCTCCTACCTGTAGTTGATAAGAATAATTATCATCTCCTTCTACTTGTGCTATAGCTACATTACCACCGCCAACAGCTAAGGGGTTCTGTAGAATAAATGATTGATTTCTATCTCCGTCCTGAAAAATTGTAGCAGTATTGCCCTCTCCCATAGTATAGGAACCAAAAATCCCTAGGTCTAAATCGTAAGATCCATTTTGTTGAATGTAACCTTCGTTAGCATCCCCCACTTGGGTAGTATTCGCTTCATTGCCATCCAAGAATTGAGTAGTTGTTGCAGTATTCTGCATACCATCCTGATCAATTTTAGCGACATTATTAGAACTTTTACTCGTTTGTCCTAACAATTCAAGTCCTTGATTGATTGTGCTTTTATTAAAATTTCCTTCTTGTAGTATAGTAGCAGAATTCTCCCTCCCTGCTAATTGTGTAGAATATGCTTCGTTGTCATCACCTGTCTGATCTATGTCAGAAATATTTAAAGATGCATTTCCAGATAAAAAAGGCAATAAACCAGAGACGCCACTTTGAAGAACTTTAGCTTTGTTACGATCCCCCGTCTGATCAATAAAAGATTTATTTTCATCGCCCACCTGATCTAGGGTAACGATATTGTTGTGGCCAGATTGGGATGACTCACCGAGATTGTGTTGCGCAAATGCGGCTGATCCTAAAAGCAGGACAAAAGCGCTTGTTGTAAATTTCCTCATAATAAAGGTTTAGTTAATAATATATATGAAATGGTTAATTCGCTATTTAAATCGTTCCAAAAAAGAGAAACGAAAACTGACAAAAGTCAGGCGCCAAAAAATATATAAGCATTAAGTAAAAGATACGATCTGGGGTCAATACCATTCTCACTCTGAGAACTTTGACTAAATTATGTAAAAGGGGAGTGCAAAATTGAATATTCAATAACTTTTCGATTAAAAGATTAATCAATCGGCAAAAAATGACTTCTAACACTCTTAATTTCAGTAGATAAAATAAAAAAGGGGGAAAACCCCCTTTAGCACCACAAAAAATCGTCTTTAAGAAAATTCTTACATTATTTCACAAATAATAGCTCTCTATTTTTTGTTAGCGGCCACAATTTATCCTCAATCATCAGTTCTAATTTGTCACAATGATATCTTATCGTCTGAAAAAATGGTTTTACTTCATTATTATAAGCTGTTGCCCTATCCTCAAGTTTCAATTTATTAGCACTTTTTCTTGCTTCGGTCATTGCCGTTATTGCTTCATTAATTGCGGTAATATGGTTGGATATAGATTCTATTAATTCAATCTGTTGTTTAGCAACTTTTTGAAAATCTGCTCCATAGATATCTTTTAAACCTCTTACATTTTTAATCAGTAAATTTTGATATCTGATTGCCGTTGGAATCACGTGATTACGAGCAATATCTCCTAAAACCCGGCTCTCTATCTGTACCCGCAGGACGTATTCCTCAATTTCTATTTCGTGTCGTGCTTTAATTTCAATAGCACTCATCACACCCATAGACTCAAAGAGGTCAATAGTTTTTTTGTTCAATTGTACCTTAAGTGCCTCTGGCGTGGTCTTATTATTACTCAATTTTCTTTTAGCAGCCTCTTTCTCCCATTCCTCACCGTAACCATCTCCCTCAAAACGAATCTTTTTTGAAGCTTTAATGTACTCCCGCAAAACATTAAAAATAGCATCATCCTTTTTCATGTTCTTATCATCAATAAGCGCATCTACTTCTTTTTTAAATTTTTGAAGCTGCTGAGCCACGATTGTATTGAGAACTGTCATAGGCTTGGCACAATTGGCCGTTGAGCCAACTGCCCGTAATTCAAACTTATTGCCCGTGAATGCAAAGGGTGAAGTACGGTTACGATCTGTATTATCCAGAAGTATCTCGGGGATTTTACCTACTACATTTAGTTTAAGATCTGTTTTCTCTTGGGGGGAAAGTTTTCCATCTGTAACTTTTTCCAATTCATCCAATACTTGTGTAAGCTGTGTCCCAATAAATACCGAAATAATTGCGGGAGGAGCTTCATGAGCCCCAAGACGGTGATCATTTGAAGCAGAAGCAACAGAAGCTCTTAATAATTCCTCATAATCATGAACCGCTTTGATGGTATTAATAAAAAATGTAAGGAACTGTAAATTTTTTGTGGGAGTGGTGCCTGGCCCTAACAAATTAATTCCACCATCTGTTGCCAAAGACCAGTTATTATGCTTCCCGCTACCATTAATACCTGCAAAAGGTTTCTCATGTAATAGGACTTTAAATTTATGCCGCTCTGCCACTTTATCCATCAGATCCATAATCAAAGAATTATGATCTACTGCAAGATTTGCTTCCTCAAATATGGGCGCCAATTCATATTGATGTGGAGCTACCTCATTGTGTCTTGTTTTTACAGGGATTCCCAACAGCATACACTCCTGTTCTAAATCCCGCATAAAATTCAATACCCGAGATGGTATAGAACCAAAATAATGATCATCCAGCTGCTGCCCTTTTGCCGGGGCGTGTCCCAATAATGCCCGACCGGTTTGTGTTATATCTGGGCGTGTCGCAGCTAGAGCAGAATCTATTAAAAAGTATTCCTGCTCCCAACCCAGCGTTGCATTTACTTTAGTTACAGATTTATCAAAATATTTTGCCACTTGCGTTGCGGCTTCATCTACAGCATTTAGGGCACGTAATAAGGGTGTCTTATTATCTAGTGCCTCTCCGGTATAGGACACAAAAACTGTGGGAATACATAATGTTGTCCCTAAAATAAATGCAGGCGATGTGGGATCCCAAGCCGTATACCCTCTTGCTTCAAAGGTATTCCGAATACCCCCGTGAGGAAACGAAGAAGCATCAGGCTCTTGCTGTACCAATTGCCCACCGCCAAATTTCTCGATTGCAGATCCATCTGGAAGTGTTTCAAAAAAAGCATCATGTTTCTCTGCAGTTGCCCCTGTTAAGGGTTGAAACCAGTGGGTATAATGGGTTGCCCCTTTTTCTAATGCCCATTGCTTCATAGCAGAGGCAATACTATCTGCCATTCTGCGATCAATTTTAGAACTATTCTGGATGGCATCCTGTACTGCTTCCAAGGCATCACCCGGTAGCGAGCGACGCATAGCTTGGGTATTAAAAACATTTTTAGCAAAAAGTTCTGAGCGTTTTGCATATTCCTTTACCTCTACCGGTTTACGGCTCAGAGTTTCACTTATAGCTTTAAATCGAAAAGTTGACATTAATCTTTATTTTTATCAATATGAGAATATAGAGCAGCAAAATTATAAGATTTCGCAATACACCCCCGTATTTTAAACCCTTTAATTATAAATAAATGTATTTTATTACCCTGCACCCCTTAAAATTTGCACACCTGATGTTAATGCATTGCATTTAGATAAGTTATATATATTATATTTGCGGCTGAACCAATTGCAAATTTTTAAAAATAGTATCTGTTATGGGCAAATCAAAATTAGAATATATCTGGCTAGATGGTTATGAGCCGACGGCCAACTTAAGAAGTAAAACTAAAGTTGAAGAAGACTTTAGTGGTAAATTAGAAGACTGTCCTTTATGGTTGCTTGCTTAAGCCTGTCGCCATTTTTCCGGATCCTACAAGAAGAGATGGATATTTAGTAATGACTGAAGTTCTAAATGCTGATGGTACTCCTCATGTATCTAATGCACGAGCTAAAATTGATGATGATGATAATGATTTTTGGTTCGGTTTTGAGCAGGAATATTTTATTATGGACAAAGAAACTCAGCTTCCTCTAGGTTTTCCTGTAGGAGGATATCCTGGTCCACAGGGAATGTATTATTGCTCTGTAGGTGGTAAAAATACTCACGGAAGACAATTTGTAGAAGAGCATGCTGATCTGTGTATTGATGCAGGTCTAAACTTTGAAGGTATTAATCAAGAGGTTGCAAGTGGACAATGGGAATTTCAATTGTTTGCTAAAGGAGCTAAAAAAGCCGGAGATGAGATCTGGGTAGCCAGATATTTATTACAGCGTTTAACAGAAGATTATGGATGGTATATAGAATTTCACCCAAAACCAGTTAAAGGGGATTGGAATGGTTCTGGTATGCATGCCAATTTCTCAAACTCAACTCTAAGAGAATGCGGAGACAAAGATACTTACATGCAGATATGTGAGGCTTTCCGTCCAGTTACAAAAGAGCACATAGAAGTATATGGTGAGTTTAATGATCAACGTCTTACCGGTAAGCACGAAACTGCTTCTATAACTGATTTCTCTTACGGGATTTCAGATCGTGGAGCTTCAATACGTATACCTATTATCACAGTAGAACGCGGATGGAAAGGATGGTTAGAAGACCGTCGCCCTGCTTCTAACGGGGATCCATACAAAATTGCTGGTCGTATTGTAAAAACTGTAAAAGCAGCTGAGGCTAAAATCGAAGCTTAAATCAATATAATAAATACAGCTTATACTATAAATCCCCGTTCTGAGAACGGGGATTTTTTATTTAGAGAAAAATAGGAAATGCTGAAGCTACACGAAAGTAAGACCTACAAAAACACAATATGCTGCAAATAACACCAAGCCCTTCCATCGGTTTATTTCCAGTCGCTTTGGCAAAAACCCTAAAGGCAACAATACCGCTGCAATACCTATAAGCCAAAAAATGTTAGTTGATAAAATACTGGGATCAATTACATTAATAGGAGTAATAATAGCTGTTAAGCCCAAAACGGAAGCTATATTAAAAATATTTGACCCTATTAAATTCCCTAAAGAAATTGCCTTTTCCTTTTTTAAAGCCGCTATAATAGAAGCCGCAAGTTCGGGAACACTTGTTCCTATAGCAATTACAGTAACAGATATCGCATAGTCGCTCACACCCACTGCAAGTGCCAATTCCTTTGCTCCTCTAACCAGGAGTTCTGAACCAAAATATAGCGCAGAACCTCCTATTAACAGCCAAATAATAATTTTAAAATAAGAAGTTTTGGACAAGCCATCATCTATTTCATCATTTTGTCCTTCTACTGTAATTCTACTTTTTCGTGCCCTTCTTATTAGAAAATATAAGTAAACAGCAAGAGCCAAAAGCAAGCCTATTCCTTCAGTAAGACTTATCATCTTATCATTTTTCAAGATGAAATAAAGAGCTATTGAGAACAATAACATTACAGGCCAATTAAACCTGAAGAAATCTTTATCTATGCCCAACGGGGTAATTAAAGCTGTAAGTCCTAAAACCATCCCTATATTGGCAACATTGCTTCCTATAACATTTCCTAAGGCAATATCTGAGTAACCCTCTAAAGCTGCCTGTAAGCTTACAAGTAACTCTGGGGCTGAAGTCGCAAAAGAAACAACCGTTAACCCAATAACCATTTTGGAAAGATTTAATTTAAAAGAAAGTCCCACAGAAGACCTTACCAGAAACTCTCCTCCCACTACCAGCAACAACAATCCCAAGAGGACATATAAAATACTCATGATATAAATTTATGCCCGCGAAGATAAAATAACTCCTTAGAATATGTAGAGGCAAACTTTATCATTACCTCACAATGAATTGACGAGTTTTACCGCCTGCACTGCTTCTTTTACATCGTGAACCCGAAGAATTGAGACTCCTTTTTGAAGAGCAATCGTATTCAGTACTGTTGTACCATTTAAAGATTCATCAACATCTATTTTCAAGGTTTTATAAATCAGAGACTTTCTTGATATACCTGCTAGCATGGGAATATCAGCAAGCTGCAAAAGTTCCAATTTATTTAACAATTCAAAATTTTGAGAAATATTTTTAGCAAAGCCAAAGCCAGGATCTATTATAATATCATTGATACCTAAATCCCTTGCTGCTTTAATTCTTTCGCTAAAATAGAACAGCAATTCCTTGATAATATCTTGATATTGATTAAGATCTTTCATGGTTTGTGGAGTGCCCTTCATATGCATCATGATGTAAGGTACTTGAAGATTTGCAACAGTCGCAAGCATATCATCATCAAGTTTTCCTGCAGAAATATCATTGATTATTGAAGCTCCAGCTTCAATGGATTCTTTTGCCACTTTTGATCTAAATGTGTCTATAGAAAGTAATATTTGAGGAAATTCTTTTATTATCAAATTCAAAACTGGAATTAACCTTGTTAACTCCACTTCTACTGAAATATTATCGGCGCCTGGTCTTGAACTATAAGCCCCAACATCTATAAAAGTTGCACCTTCATTTAAGAAGATTTCTACTTTTTTTAAAATGGATTTTTCATCTTTATAACTTCCACCATCATAAAAGGAATCTGGAGTCAAATTAAGAATTCCCATAACTTTAGGCGTGGTAAGATCTATAAGCTTTCCCTTGCAATTGATGCTTTTCATGAATATCTGAAGGCAGTTTTTTATATTGACTATTTTAAGCGAAATTTACGCAAAATCTTAACGAATAATGGCTGAGACCTCAAAACAATATGACTCTGTAATCTCAAAATGCAGAGAACTTTTTGAAAAAAAGATGCAGGATTATGGGAGCGCATGGCGCATCTTAAGACTCCCTTCACTTACAGATCAGATATTTATAAAAGCTCAACGCATAAGAGGCCTGCAACAGAATGAAGTAAGAAAAATACAGGAAGGTGAAGCTCCAGAATTTATTGGGATTATAAATTATTCAATTATGGCTCTTATTCAGCTTGAGAAAGGGGTGGTAGAACAACCTGATCTCAATACAGAGGATGCACTGGCTGAATATGATGAAAAAGTTAAACTCACAAAATCGTTGATGGAAAATAAAAACCATGACTATAGTGAGGCTTGGCGGGATATGCGTATCACCTCTCTTACAGATCTTATTCTTCAAAAATTATTACGGGTAAAACAAATAGAAGACAATAAAGGAAAAACTCTGGTTTCTGAAGGGATTGATGCCAATTATCAGGATATGATCAATTATGCGGTTTTTGCTCTTATTTTAATGAGTGAAGAAAAACAAATGAGTTCTTAAACTATAACTTACAGGCTACTATCTTATGAAAATTCTTATAGGCATATCCAGAATATTTGTTGGGATTTTATTTATCATTTCGGGATTTATAAAACTTAATGATCCTGTAGGATTTGGTTATAAGTTGCAGGAATATTTTAGTCCTTCGGTATTAAATCTTGAGTTTTTAACTCCTTATGCTCTAGGCATAGCAATTATTCTGGTAATTGTAGAGCTTATTTTGGGTATCGCCCTTATCATTGGCTACATGACACGTCTCACAATGTGGCTGCTTTTGGTAATGATTGTCTTCTTCACATTTCTCACATTTTATTCGGCCTATTTTAATAAAGTAACAGATTGTGGATGCTTTGGTGATGCACTCCCGCTTACACCGTGGCAATCCTTTGGGAAGGATGTGATTTTACTGTTGATGATTCTTCTATTAATTTTTAATCAAAGATATATAACGCCGTTTTTTACAAATTTCAGTAGGTCTATTATTATTTTTATTTCGTTTATAGGCTGTTTGGGATTTGGGTATTACGTATTAATGCACTTGCCCCCTTTTGACTTCAGACCTTATAAAGTTGGTGCTAATATTCAAGAAGGAATGTCTGTACCTGAAGGTGCTCAAAAAGCTATTTTTGAATATAACTGGAAGTTTAAAGTAAATGGAGAAGAAAAAATCATAACAACTTCTGGAAATTATCCTGAAAGTTCGGGAGAATTTATTGGAGTGGAAACCGAAGTTGTTCAAGAAGGCTACCTGCCCCCTATTCATGATTTTACTATAGAAAAAGATGGAGAGGAATTTACTGATGATTTTCTGCAAACCGAAAATCTAATCGTTATTGTTGCTTACGATCTAGCCAAGACAGAATGGAATGGATGGCCGCATATTCATGACCTTACAGACGAAGCATTAAAAAAAGGATATACGGTTATAGGCTTAACCGCATCTGGCAATGATGCCGTAGAAGATTTGAAGGAAAAGCAAAAACTGAATTTTGATTTTTATTTTACAGATGAAACGGTACTCAAAACTATTGTACGCAGTAATCCGGGTATTTTAAAGCTAAATGAAGGAACAATTTTACAAAAGAAACATTGGAATGATGCTCAGGAAATAACCTTGCAAACACTTCCTGAATCAAATGTAAAACTTGATTTTTCACTTAAACGCAGACTGGATAGTATAAATGAATTAGATCAATTATATAGACCGTTATTACAAGAATTAGATCCGGACAAACGAAAAGACCTTGCAGAAAAACTTGGTTTAGCTCCAGAAGATTATGAGGGTGATCTCTACCAAAAGCAAAAAGCCATCGATACCGGCAATCTTAGATTTGTAAAGCACCTTTTAGACACAATAGGCTATCCTGGTAAGGATATAGTAGGCGAACCTACAAACACGGTTGCCATAAATGTGATTAAACACAATCCAGAACAAATTCCCCAATACCTAGATTTATTTAAAGAAGCTGGAGAGAATGATCAATTGCCATATACACTAGTAGCAACCCTAGAAGATCGGAAGAGCACACG
>CAXBEL010000015.1:0-38865 GCA_963974735.1 uncultured Flavobacteriaceae bacterium
ATCCTCGATATCCTGAAAATACCTTTGGTTATCAAAATTTGTGTTGTTATAAAAAGTAGGATTAGTGGTAGCATCACCATCTAAAGCTAGATCATAACGCTCTAGGCTAAAACGCTTTCTATCAGGTTGATGAGAGAATACCTTGTTATATCCTATTCCCCAATCAACAGTTATATTTTCATCAATTTGATGTAATCCTGAAAGTTGATTTACAAAAATCAAATCTTCCTCAAATAGAATATTTCTCACAAAAAAACCTCTATCTGTATCTCTGATAGCATCTCGGTTTTGACCAGTACCGTCAATTCCATAATCGCCAACCTCATCGTTTGAGCTATTTAAAACTTGTGAAATTTATCCTATGATCACCACTAATACGATAGATGAAATTTGCCATCGCTGTTGTATTTGTAGAATATTCAAATTCTTCTACATCATCAAAACGCTGTTTATATACAGTTGTAAAATCTACAGCAGAACCTCTTCTATATTCAAAGCCGTTATTAAAAGAAGCGGTAAAAAACATACTCAAACGAGTATCATCCTTGAAGTCAAATGATTTACCACCAGAAACCGTTCCCTGTACATTTATTGGTGTACCTCCATCAACGGGATCAACTCCGTGTGATAATATCACAGCAAAAGGATTATGAGCATATCTATTATAGAAGCCAAAGTATCCTGTACCCTCACTACGCATAAAGTTTTTACCTATTGCCCGGGTATTAATACCAGCACCTAAATCTATATCCAGAAAACCACGTCCTTTGTAATCTTTAGCGATTACATCAATATTACTCGCAGCAAAATCTCCATAAAAACGCGTGCTATATGCCTTACTCACGGCTACATTTTGAATAACATCAGATGGGAAAAGATCTAGATCAATATTCTTCTTCTCAATATCATTAGATGGAAGAGAAAGTCCATTAAGTGTGGTGTTGAGATATCTATCGCCCAAACCCCTAACATATACATTACCTGCGCCGCTGGATTGCCTAGAAACCCCAGATATTTTTGCAATTGCCGCAGCAGCATTACTTACACCCTTACGTGCCAATTCTTCTGCACCTATTGTTTGCTGTATGGCTACCGCCTTTTTTTGTTCTAATAATAGTGCTACTTCAGATTCTCTTGAAACTGTTGTAGTGATAACCACTTCATCAAGAGCCGCTGCAGTTGCACTAAGGCCCGCATTAACTGTTGTCACCTTATCAGACTCAACTGTTACCGGTACTTCAAGCGTTTCGTACCCTACAAAACTAAAAACCAAGACATAAGATCCCGGTTCTACATTTTCTATTTGGTAAAGTCCATCAAAATCAGTAGTTGTCCCTTTAGTAGTGCCTTGCAATTGCACAGTAGCGAATGGCAAGGGTTCGTTATTAACTTCTTTGTCACTAAGCACACCTACTACACTCCCATTATCTTGGGAATATCCTAGAAAAACACTTAAAAACAAGAGTGAAAACAGATAAATTTGTCTCATTGTTAGCTTTAATTTGTCGATGCAAAATAAGGGCACACTTGTAAAGCCTTTGTTACCTCAACATTAAACAAGAATGACCTTTGCGTTACCTAAACGTTAAGGGCTTTATATAGAAAACCTAAGGGCTTAAGGCGCAGAGAGAAATCAAAACATGTATCTTGCGGCAAATTTTATATATGATGCATTGGGAGCAACTTTTATCACTTAAACGCTATGGCGACTCCTTTAAACGTCTGCGAAAGGAACAAGATGAAACCCGATTGGGATTTGAAGTGGACTATGATCGTGTTATTTTCTCTTCAGCTTTTAGAAGTCTGCAGGATAAGACACAGGTAATTCCGCTTTCTAAAACAGATTTTGTCCATACCAGACTTACGCATAGTCTTGAAGTATCTGTAGTGGGAAGATCTTTAGGCCGTCTTGTAGGGAAGGAAATCATAAAAAAATATCCTTATCTGGAAAATGTGCACGGCTACCAATTTAATGATTTTGGGGCAATTGTTGCCGCAGCCGCTCTGGCTCATGATATAGGGAATCCTCCTTTTGGACATTCTGGAGAGAAAGCAATAGGCGAATATTTTAAGACTGGTGCTGGTAAACGTTATAAAGACAGCCTTACGGCGAAAGAATATCAAGACTTAATAAAGTTTGAAGGAAATGCAAATGGTTTTCGTTTGCTGTCCCAAAACAAGCCGGGTGCTGCTGGCGGACTTAGGCTTTCTTATTCTACTTTGGGAGCTTTTATGAAATATCCTAAAGAATCCCTACCCCACAGACCCACTCCCAATATAGCTGATAAAAAATATGGTTTCTTTCAATCTGAAAAATCCCTTTTTGAAGAAGTTGCCTCAGAACTAGGTTTGGTACAGACGCGTAGTGGTAAAGATATAGGCTATACCCGTCATCCCTTAGCATTTCTGGTTGAAGCTGCCGATGACATCTGCTATACCATAATCGATTTTGAAGATGGAATAAACCTGGGGCTCATCCCAGAAGAATATGCACTGGAATATTTGGTCAAATTAGTGGGAAATACAATAGACCGCAGCAAATACAACATTTTACAGGGCACTGCAGATCGTGTAAGTTATTTAAGAGCTCTTGCGATTGGCACTCTTATAAATGAGGCCGTAGCAACTTTTATGAGGTATGAAGATAAAATTTTAGCCGGTACTTTTAATCAAGCATTGCTGGACAAAAGTCAGTATCAAGCACAGATTACAGATATAATTAATTTAAGTATTGATAAGATCTACAACAGCCGGGAAGTAATTGAGAAGGAAATTGCAGGCTATGAAATTCTTGCAACATTACTTGATGCCCGATGCAAAGCTATTGATGACGGCAACACCCATTTTGACAATCTAATAGGAAAACTGTTTTCACAGAATATTTCTGAAGATGCTACACTCTATGACAAACTTCTTAAGATTTGTACAGATGTTTCTATCATGACAGACAGTAAAGCTCTTAGATTCTATAAAAAGATTAAAGGTATGGATATAGAATAGCTTAAATTTCTATCTAAATAATTCTAAACACCTTATAAACCTCTTAAGGTGTTTTTTATTTGCTAATTACAAAAAACAAGCTATTTTTTTCTTCAACTCATCTACAGTCAAACCCGCTATTTGATACAGTTCTTCAACTTTTCCGCTTTCAATAAAGTGATCAGGGATACCTAATATTTCCATAGTTCCTTCATACTTTTTTGTAACAGAATATTCTGCAACTGCACTTCCAAAGCCTCCTCTTTTCACACCATCTTCCAACGTGATAATATGTTCATGTTTAGAAAAGATTACATCAAGCATTTCAAAATCCAAAGGCTTTACAAATCCAAAATAATAAACAGAAACAACTTCTTTATATTCAGTTGCAGCCTCCAATGCTAAGTGGGTCATATTTCCTGTAACCAGAACTGCCACCTTATCTCCTTCCTGAAGCCTTTCAGCTTTTCCTATCTGTATTTTTTTAAATGGAGTTTCCCAGTCCAGTGTAATTCCTCTCCCTCGTGGATAGCGAATAGCAATAGGATGTTCTAGTCCCAACTGAGCCGTATACATAATATTCCGAAGGGTTTCCTCATCACGAGGAGCATATATGATCATATTAGGAATACAGCTTAAATAAGCTAAATCAAAAATGCCATGGTGCGTGGCACCATCTTCCCCTACTAAACCAGCACGGTCCAAGCAAAAAATAACAGGTAAATTTTGTAAAGCCACATCGTGAATCACTTGATCATAAGCGCGCTGTAAAAATGTAGAATAGACATTGCAAAAGACAATACTACCCTGAGTTACCATTCCAGCTGACAAGGTAACGGCATGTTGTTCGGCGATACCCACATCAAAAGCGCGTTCTGGAAATCGAGCCATCATATATTTTAAAGAACTCCCCGTAGGCATTGCTGGGGTAATTCCAACTATTTTGGGGTTATTCTCAGCCAATTCTACTAAAGTATGCCCAAAGACATCTTGGTATTTAGGTGGCTGCGGAATATCGATTTTTGGATTTAACTCGCCCGTTTCAGCATCAAATTTCCCGGGGGCATGATATTTTACCTGATCCTTTTCTGCTTGACGAAGCCCTTTTCCTTTAGTGGTAATAATATGTAGAAATTTTGGGCCTTTAATCTTTTTAAGAACCTCTAGAATCTCAATTAATTTCTCAAAATCATGACCATCTACAGGACCAAAATAATTAAAATTCAATGCTTCAAAAATATTTTCATGGCGTTGGCTGCCTGTTTTTACATTTGTAAGATAACGCTTTAGAGCCCCAACGCTGGGATCTATACCTATCGCATTATCATTAAGAATAACAAGAAGATTAGCATCTGTAACACCTGCGTGATTGAGTCCCTCAAAAGCCATCCCACTTGCAATGGACGCATCACCTATGATCGCTATATGATGCCTATTTTCTTTACCCTGCAATTTTGCTGCAATTGCCATTCCCAATGCTGCAGATATGGAAGTGCTGGAATGTCCCGTCCCAAAAGCGTCATATATGCTTTCTTTTATTTTAGGAAATCCACTCAGCCCGTTAAGCTGTCTATTGGTTTCGAATAAATCCCTTCTTCCCGTCAGTATTTTATGGCCGTATGCCTGGTGACCCACATCCCATATCAATTTATCATTGGGCGTATCAAAAAGATAATGCAATACAATAGTAAGCTCTATAACTCCCAGACTTGCGCCTAAATGTCCTTCTTTAGTCGCTACTACATTAATGATAAATTGTCGTAGTTCTTTCGCCAGTTGAGGAAATTGATCAGTCGTAAGTTTACGCAGAGCTTTTGGGTCTTCTATATGTTCTAAGAGGCTTTTAGGCATAGGCACAAAGGTAGCCGAAGAATTGAGAATTTTTGAAAACTGTTTTTGAAAAGATTTTTTAAAAATCTTGCTAAATTGTGCATCTATTTAGATCCTATGTCCTTATTACAGCCTTTTGACGATACTTATTTTATGAAGAAAGCCTTACAAGAGGCCGAAACCGCTTATGAATTAGGAGAAATCCCCGTAGGTGCCGTTGTAGTGGTAAACAATACCATCATTGCACGCGCGCATAATTTAACAGAACGCTTAAAAGATGTTACCGCCCACGCAGAAATGCAGGCTATTACGGCTGCCGCTAATTATCTAGGGGGTAAATATCTTCTCGACTGTACTCTTTATGTAACCTTAGAACCTTGCCAGATGTGTGCTGGTGCTCTGTACTGGAGTCAACTATCACGTATCGTTTATGGGGCGAGAGATGAAGTAAGAGGATTTCAGAAAATGGGAACTCAACTTCATCCCAAAACCAAAGTAGCCTCTGGCATACTTGAGACTGAAGCTACCTCGCTTCTTAAACGCTTCTTTATACAAAGACGTAATTTAAATTAAATCTTATTTTTTTCTTCCCAATACTTTCTAGCGACAATTAGATGTCAAAATACCATTTGATATAAACGCTCAACCCTTGATCAGTACCAAAAATTTTAATTGAATAGCTAAAAAAATTAACCCAATCGATAAAGCAGATTTGATAAAAAACAAAAATAAATTATCTTCATTCTGCTAATATTACCTGTATATCTAATAATTAATATTTGATTCTATGAATATTCTACTCTGGATCATACAGGCTTTTTTGTGTATTATCTTTTTAGTGGTGGGTTCTATTAAAATATCCCAACCCTTTTCAAAATTGAGAATCCTATTTGGCGATTGGGTTGATGATTTTACACGGGAACAAATTAAATTTATTGGTGCTTTAGAGATAATTGGAGCAGCGGGTATTGTATTGCCTATGGTTTTTAATTTGGCATCTAGAATAACATCAATCGCAGCATTAGGTCTTGCAGCTATAGCTGTAGGAGCTGCTCTTGTTAATTTTAGCCGCGTAAAATATGGCGATTTGCTAGTGAATATTATTTTTTGCGCACTTGCTATTTTTGTAGCATTTGGCAGAAATGGTTTTTTCTGACTTGTTATTCTCTATTAAGGTTAATGTTTCCTAAAACAACACCAATAGATTGGCTTGCCACCGCCTTGATTATTTTTAATATCGTATTATTGTTAAAAATAAATATATGAAAAAGAAAAACATCAAAACCATCAAACAATTCTTTTGGCTAACCACTGCGGCTCAAATATCATTTTATGGATATTTATGGTTAAAGAAAGCAAAAAGCAATAAATCTGTATCTAAAGGATAAGGAGTATTAAATAATTCCTGTAAAAAAATCCGCCACTAATTTTCAATTAGACTGTATAGTTTGATTTCTTGGGTTTTCCCTTTGAGCAATATCTCTCCTTCATAAATAAACTCATAATCTTTAGGTGTAGATAAAGAATTCTTCAACTCCTCAGAAAGCAACAACTCCTTTCCCAGAATATTACACTCTTCCTGTATGCGTGCGGCTGTATTTATAGTATCGCCGTGATAGGCGATCTCTCTTTTTATCTCGCCTACTTCCGCAGTTATGATTTTGCCCACATGAAGTCCAGCTTTAAAATCTGGTGTAACCCCAAATCTTCTTAAATAAAATTCTTCTTTGCTTTGCAGCTTGTTCTTAAAAGCATAAAAGGCACGTATACAATTTTCATTTCTAATTCCTTTTTTGATTTTCCAGGTTAGCACTGCTTCATCACCTACATATTGGTACAATTCTGCATCATAATTATCTACAACAGCAAGATCCTTAAAACATTGCTGTATAAACTTACTATAAACAATGTGACCTATTGATTCTGCTATAGCCGTAGAGGATTTTAGATCAAGAAACATGAAAATGCGAATTTCCTCTTTTGGATAATAAAACTCTCCTCTTAGCATTTTCCAAAGATTCCCTTTCCCAAATTTCCTATCTACCTCCCTTAAAAAACTTGAAAAGGATAAAACTGCGAAAAAATAAAGAGCCAACAATAAAATCTGATCTGAAAAAAGAAGGTCAAAATACGCGTTACGCTCTACAACATTAGAAAAAAACAATATTCCCAGAGAAATAATAACAAATACCGAAGCGATGTAACTTAATGAAGCAAGACCTATAGCTGTGCCCAATCGTACATGTCTAAAAACATATTTTTCAAATAGTATTTCCAAGACTCCAAATACAATACCTGCTATTAAACCAAAAAGAAAATGAACTGTAATTCTCTGCTCCCAGCTTAATTTATTGTACGCTGTATCAACCTCCTGACCAAAGTTGCGCATAACAGCCCAAACTATAAGGGCCACAGTCCAGATTATAAAATGTCTTAAGATGTTAAGAATATATTTTTTCTTCATAAATAAGTAGGACTAGCTCGTAAACCTGATGACAAAAATACCGTAAAGCCTTTAGAGGAGTTGAAGAATTAGAGCAAAGTTAGAGGGCCATTTGTCCTATAAATAGAAGTAAACTCCTATTTTATTTAATTAAAGAAAAAAGAGGTCAGCTTATATTGTTTAAAATAATTACTACAATTATAATTCCAGAATTCTGAATGGTAATTAATGTAATTGAATGAAAAATATATTTTATAAAGCACTATTTATCTGCTGTATTAAATCAATTTACACCTCTAAAAAACCAGAGGAGCTTATACGTCTTAATTTTATTATAAAAAATAATTAAATATTTTTTTGATTACCTTATTTTTCGGAAATTCATAAAAAATAGCCCTTAATTTTTACTTTTTCGGATTATACTAACAAAATTTATTATTATGATTAATATGTATTCGCAAGACAATGTGGTATACACACTTGCACAGGACAAACTGGATGACAAGGATTATGACAAAATGCTCCCCTACCTAAAAGAGAAAATCAAAAAATACTACAAGATCAACTGGTATTTTGAAATGGCCAATTTTGATGGTTGGACTTTAAGCGCTTTATGGCGCGATGCCAAATTTGATCTTAAGAACAAAAACCACATCGACAAAGTGGCTATGGTGGGTTCAAAATCCTGGGAAAAGTGGATGACTAAAATGATGAAGCCCTTAACTGATACCGAAATTAAATTCTTTGAATTGGAAGAAAAGGATAAAGCTACCAAGTGGATAGAAGGTGAACTGATTATTTAATTCTTAACTCATCCATAATATGGATTCGATAAAAAATGATTTAAGCAAAATTGAAGAATATTTAGGTGAAGAAACCGCTTCACTTCTAGAGCATGAGAGTAATACAATACCTAAATCTGATCTCTATGAACCAAATCCTAATGTTGTAAGTGATGTATTTACGCAGAGCGACAGAAATATCCCTACGCTGGTTAATCTTGCACGTATTTATAATTATGGAAGATTAGGTGGAACAGGATATTTGTCCATTCTCCCGGTAGATCAAGGAATAGAGCACACAGCTGGAAGTTCTTTTGCACCAAACACAAAATATTTTGACCCTGAAAATATTATAAAGTTGGCAATTGAAGGTGGCTGTAATGCTGTGGCAACAACCTTTGGAGGGTTGGCATTGTACGCACGTAAATACGCTCATAAAATTCCTTTTGTTGTTAAAATCAACCACAATGAATTGATGACGTATCCCAATAAATATGACCAGATCATGTTTGGGAATGTACAAGAGGCTTGGAATATGGGCGCAGCGGCTGTAGGCGCGACAATCTATTTTGGTTCAGAAGAATCAAACAAACAGCTCATACAAGTAAGTGAGGCATTTGAAAAAGCTCATGAGTTGGGTATGGCTACAATATTATGGTGCTATACACGTAACCAAAGTTTTAAAACAAATCAGAACGACTATCATACAGCTGCCGATCTTACAGCGCAGGCAAATCATCTAGGGGTAACAATTAAAGCAGATATTATAAAGCAAAAACTGCCCACCTCTAACTTTGGATTTAAGGATATTGGTTTTGGAAAAACAGATCCCAATATGTACGATAAACTCGCCTCTGATCACCCCATAGACCTTTGCAGATATCAGGTAGCAAATTGCTACATGGGTAGAATTGCACTTATTAACTCTGGTGGCGCTTCAGGCGATGCCGATTTTGCAGATGCAGTAAAAACAGCTGTTATAAATAAACGCGCTGGTGGTGCAGGTTTAATTTCAGGAAGAAAAGCATTTCAAAGGCCTATGAAAGAAGGTATAGACCTGCTGCACTTAATACAGGATGTATATTTAAATGATAAAATAACAATAGCATAGTCTAAAAAGAGACCACTAATAACGTACCCAAAAACTAACAAAATGAGTAAACCCAAAGAATTCCCAGCACAAAATCAGTCCCAGCCGGGCGATCAACATAAAATGACCCCAGAGCCCGAAATTATAAAGGACTCATACAAAGGCAGTGAAAAATTAAAAAATAAAGTAGCCCTTATCACTGGTGGAGATAGCGGCATTGGTAGAAGCGTTGCCGTTCATTTTGCCAAAGAAGGAGCAGATGTTGCTATAATTTACCTAGAAGAAGATGAAGACGCTAATAAAACCCAGGATCTTGTTGAAGCAGAAGACAGAAAATGCCTTATTATAAAAGGTGATGTAAAGAAGAACGAATTTTGTAAATCTGCTGTTGACAAATGCATTTCAGAATTAGGCAAATTGAATATTATAGTAAATAATGCTGCTGTTCAATTTCCTAAAGACAGTCTAGAGGATGTAAGTGAAGATCAGATTAAAGAAACTTTTACCACAAATATATTCTCCTATTTCTTTATAGTAAAAGAAGGTTTAAAACATCTGGAAAGTGGTGATTGCATTATAAACACCACTTCGGTAACGGCATATAGAGGCAGTGCGCACCTTATTGATTATTCAAGTACAAAAGGCGCAATTGTTTCTTTTACGAGATCCCTTTCTAAAAATCTTGCTGAAAAGAATATGCGTGTAAATGGCGTTGCCCCTGGCCCTATATGGACACCGTTAATTCCATCAACCTTTGATGACGTTGAAGATTTTGGAAAGGACACACCTCTGGGAAGAGCTGGTCAACCCAGTGAAGTTGCTCCGGCATATGTTTTTCTCGCAAGCGCAGACAGTACCTATATAACCGGCCAGATTATACATATATATGGTGGCGAAATTATAGGGGGCTAATAAACAACTGCTAGTGATTCTTTTATACATTGCTTTAAAAGCTAAATCAACTAGCTTAAGAGTTAAACAAATTTGTAAATGGTCAAGGCTTTGGCCTTTAAAAATCGTAAATTATTGTATCCTCAAAAAGCTAATATGAAGTCATGGAAACTAATGAAAATTTGGGAAAAACATTTTATGAGAGTTTAGGTAAGTTATTTTATGCCTTGGCAGCTGCAGATAATATAGTTGCCAATAATGAATTTGAATGTTTAACGAAAATGGTAAAAACCCAATGGGTCTGCCATTCTAAATTAAAGGAAAAATTTAGTTCGGCCTCACCTTTAAAAATTTTAAAATCCTTTGACACGTGTCGTTTAAAAAAATACAATGCAGAGAAATGTTTAGAGGAGTTTAAAACGTTTAGGGAAAGTTATCCTGATATCTTTACCGCAGACATCAACAGACAAATCTGGTCAACTGCTAAAATTATGGCACATTGTTTTCCGGGAATCAATAAATCTGAAGTCATCATGATGTCTAAGATTCACGGGATTTTAGAAGAACAAGTAAGCTGATTTTTAAGAAAGCAAAAAAATAGAGTTAGGGTACAGGAAACTTCGTATTTTTAAGGCTTACCTCATCTACAGAGGTTAATTTGCTATTTTATGAAGAACACGATTGCCGAGCGTATTAATGATTTTCTTAAAAGATTTCCTCCTTTTCATTTCTTGGAACAAGAGCGTTTGTTGGAAATAGCTGCTCAGGTCAAGGTTATATATCTGGAGAAAGATAAGCCCATCTTTAAAGCTCAAGAAAAAAACCACGGTATGTTTTACGTGGTCAAAGATGGAGCTGTTCGTATTTTTAGAGTTAAGGATAATGAGCCGCAGATTGTAGATATCTGCGATGAGGGAGATCTTTTTGGGTTAAGACCTCTTATTACAAAAGAAGATTATCAACTTTCTGCTTCAGCAAATGAGGAGTGTATCCTTTATGGAATTCCTATTGACCTATTTCTACCCATTGCTTTAGAAAATAATAAAGTAAGCAATTTCTTAATTGCAAGTTTCGCTTCTAATGTAAGTGATCCCTATTCCTTAGAAGAAAGCGGTAAACTTTTTACAGAATATACTGTAGAAAGAGGAAGCGAAATTTTTGATCTGCAAAAAGCGCGTTACACAAAAAACCCTGTCACCTGTAGTCCAGAAACACCTATAAAAGAAGCAGCCATTCTGATGACTGAAAGGCGCATAGGTTCTATTATAATTACTGAAAACAAAAAGCCAGTAGGGATAGTCACAAATAGAGATTTACGTAACAATATAGCTACCGGGAAACATACCATTACAGAGCCTTTAAAAAATATAATGAGCTCGCCCGTTAAATGTTTTCAAAAAGGACCAACTATAGCGCAAGCTCAGCTTATAATGCTTAAAAATGATATAGATCATTTGTGCATTACCGAAGATGGTACTCCAGACACAGAGCTTGTAGGTGTTATGACACACCACGACATAGTAGTCTCCTTTGCAAATAACCCTGTGGTGTTGCTTAAAGAGATTAAAAGGGCTAAGAAAAGTAAAGATCTTCGGGAGGCAAGAATTAAAGTAGGTGAATTACTAAAAAAATATCTGGATCAAAATCTGCCGCTATCGCAAATATTAAATATTCTCAACGAAATTAGCTATGCAGTAACTGTTCGCGCCATAGAACTCTCGTTAAAAAAAATGAATGCAGAGCCTCCTTGTCGCTATGCCTGGTTAGCTTTAGGAAGTCAAGGGCGTAAAGAACAACTTTTATTGACAGATCAGGACAATGCTATAGTTTTTGATGATGTGCCCACAGCTCAATATGAAGAAACTAAAGCATATTTTCAAGAGCTTGCCAGTCATGTAACAAAAGCTTTACACAAAGTAGGTTACGCCTATTGCCCAGCAGATATGATGGCGAGCAACCCGAGATGGTGCCAATCTCTCGCTGAATGGAAATCCCAGTTTACAAAATGGATTGCTAACCCAAGCCCAGAAAGCCTCTTGTTATCTGCTATTTTTTTTGACTATAGTTATGTACACGGCGATACGCCTCTCGTAACTGAACTTTCTGACAGTATTTTAAAAACGTTAGAGACCAATACCATCTTCTATAAATTTATGGCTCAAGATGCCGTGAAGAGTCCGTCACCCTTAGGATTTTTTAGGCAGTTTCTAGTGGAAGATGATGGGGAGCATAAAGACTTTTTTGATATAAAAAACAGAGCCTTAATGCCGCTGATTGATGCTGCGCGTATTCTCAGTTTACATCACAAACTGCGCAATATTAATAACACTGCGGGTAGGTTTGAGCGTCTCGCAGAAATAGAACCTAATAATAAAGAGATTTATGAAAGCTGTTCGTACGCTTTTAAAGCACTTTTAAAATTTAGGGTAAAACAAGGTATTCTTCATAAGGATTCGGGAAGGTTTATAGAGCTTGCCTCTTTAAGCAAAGCAGAAAAACTAAAGCTGAAACGTTGCTTTAAGCCCATTCATGACATTCAGGAGGTTCTTAGAGTTCGCTATCAACTAAGCTAAAAATGATCAAAATTCCATTTCTAAATAAAAAGAAAAATGCTCCTCAGTTTTATAAGGATTATGCTTTAGGTTTTGAAAATCAAAAAACACTTTCGCTTGAGGAGATTCGTTTTGTGGTTTTTGATACGGAGACGACAGGTCTTGATGTAAGACAGGATCGCATGCTAAGCATAGGTGCGGTAAGCATGCAAGGAAATTCAATTAATATAGCAGATAATCTTGAAATCTATCTTTCACAGGATGTTTTTAAAACGGAATCGGTTGCAATTCACGGGATTTTAAAACACGGTAAATATATTCAAGTCACCGAAGAAGAGGCGGTAAAAACTTTTCTCAATTATATAGGCAATAGTATTTTAGTCGGTCATCACGTAGGCTTTGATGTAGCGATGATAAATTATGCTTTAAAACGCCTGGGAGCACCCAAATTAAAAAATATTGCCCTCGATACCGGCGTACTTTATAAACGCACCATTCATGTTGTGAATATTATGCAACGCGATAAAAATTATAGTCTTGATGAACTTTGTAAGGAACTTAAAATTGACAAAGAAGATAGGCACAAAGCTGCTGGTGATGCCTTTATCACGGCGTTAGCATTCCTTAAAATTCAGAGTAAACTTAGAACCGCAGGGGTGACGACGCTTAAACAGCTATTAAGAAAAGTTCCTTAAAATTAAAGAAGAACAGAATTAATTAATGTGATTGTCTGCCATGTATTGCTTGGCCAATCGCTTAATTCCATCAGACGATTTCAGGAAAGGTTTTTCAGCCTGATGCCTCAGCTCTTCAATTTTAGATACAAATGGTAAGCGCTCTTCTTTTATCAACCTATTAAGTTGCGCGTCAAAACAGTTATATAATAACTGATTCAAAGGAGTTTCAATTCCCATTGCATTAAACTGTGAAATAAGTTTTTTGCAACAGGATAAGAATAATTGAGGATGACCAGAAAGACTTTCGACAGCGGTATTAAAATAGCCCAGCACCTCTTTGCCTGTATGTTCTTCGTGAACAAAGAGACCATCTTCACTTCTACTTTCAGGTCTAAAAAGCCACAGATTTTTTGCTATAAACAAAGTATGATTTGTAGAAGAAAGATAATAAATATCAAGGCCAAGCCCCGTACTCACTAAAAATACATTTTCACCTAGGGCACGAATTAGAAAATTGAGAAATGTGCGCTCTTGGTCTGGTTTAAGCATGCGCTTTCGTTTAAACCCTTTACTTCTGAAACGCACGGAGTGTAGTTCTCCTATTTTCTCTGTATTAAGCATTTTGTATAATACTAACGATTTCTTTTAAGCCTTGCATATTGGCGTGGTCGGCTGCATTTTGACCACGAGCATCCTGTATAGAGGTGTCTGCACCTTTTTCTACCAGTAGTTCAACAATTTCCTTTTGGTTAAATGTAGCTGCGTAAATTAATGCCGTAGCCCCATTAAAATTCTGACAATTAACATCAGCTCCTTTATTAATAAGCATTTTTGCAATTTCTGGATATCCTTTAAAACAGACACCCATTAACGCGGTATTGCCAGATGCGTCCTGAGCATCCAGATTTATTTGGTAAGAAAGAATTGCTTCTGCAACATCTTTATAGCCATAATACGTTGCCAATAATAAAGGGGTAGATCCTCGTTGATCCTGCTCTTCAGCAAGTGAAGGACTTTCCTCTAAAATAGATTTGACAGCTTCTATATCCTGCTCTCTTATAGCAGCGAATAATTTTTCTGATTTCATAGTTCTAAAAATAAGAAATTTTAAGTCAAAAAAAACAGGGTTAGATAATTGGCTATCAAACCCCGTTTTAGAAATAAATAAAACTTAAAACTACACCTCTAAAGGTGATACATTTGAATTAGGATCTTTTATTTACCCTTTTTTATAATCTTCGTTAAAAGTAAATTTAATAACTTGTTAAAAGCGCTGAGTTCAATCTATTGTTGCAATTTAGTAATCAGCAAAAACTATGTAGTCCCCCTAAATAAAAAACGTTGCTTAAGATTATTGATATTAACTCTCATTTTATGAAAAGAATTATTTGCTCCCACCTTCAAGCCCTTTTCTTTGTTCTAGCACTTGGTCTGTCCTACTTGGGATCAGCTCAAAAAAATTATTTTCCAGAACAATGGGGTCATTGGGAGAATAAATCTGCTGAAACAGTAGGACTTGACCAGCAAAAACTTTCTGAGGCAGTTGAATTTGCAAAATCAAACGAATATGCTGAATCTAGAGATCTTCGTCAAGCTATATTGAAAGGTTTTCAGCGAGAACCCTTTCATGAAATTTTGGGTCCAACAAAAAAGAGAGGTGGTCCCGCAGGGATTATCCTTAAAAACGGATATATAATTACACAATGGGGAGATATAGACCGGGTTGATATGACATTTAGTGTGACCAAAAGCTTTTTATCTACAGTTGCAGGATTAGCAATAGATAAAGGCTTAATTGAAAATGTAAATGATTCGGTATCAAAATATATCTGGGATGGAACCTTTGCAGGAGCACACAACAACAAAGTTACATGGAAGCATTTACTGCAACAAAATAGCGACTGGAGCGGAGAGCTTTGGGGCGGCAAGGATTGGGCAGATCGCCCTCCACGTGAAGGAAGTCTGGATGATTGGAAAAACCGGAAACTAAACGAGCCAGGAACTGTTTTTGAATATAATGACGTACGTGTAAATGTATTGGCCTATGCATTAACCCACACCTGGCGTAAACCTGTACCTCAAGTATTAAAAGAAGAGGTTATGGACAAAATAGGAGCTTCCTCCACCTGGAGGTGGTTTGGGTATGATAATGCATGGACGATAATTGATGGACTCAAAATGAAATCGGTCACTGGCGGTGGCCATTCTGGCGGAGGGCTATTTATAAACACAAAAGATATGGCTCGTTTTGGCCTTTTGTTTCTGAACAACGGCAAGTGGAATGGTGAGCAGATTATTTCTACAGAATGGATAAAAGAAGCTCGGGAATCTTCTACACCTAATCCCAATTATGGCTATATGTGGTGGCTCAATGCCCAAGGTCCTCGACAGTGGGATGGTCTTTCAGAAAATATATATTACGCTGCTGGTTTTGGCGGAAACTTTATTGTAATCGATGAAGAAAATGATCTGGTTGTAGTTACCCGCTGGTTGGAACCCTCTAAAATCGGCGATTTTATGACCTTGGTTAACAAAGCCCTTTGATGTAAAAGCCATGTTAAAGGCTAAGTAGATCAAAAGCAGATATCCTAACTTTATAAAAAATTAATCACTATGAGCAATACCGTTGAAGCATGGTTAGAGCGTGATTCGCTAGCCTCAAATGTAAGTCGCGGACTTTTATCTGGAGTTGTAGGAGGTTTAGCAGGCACGCTGGTTAAATCAGCAATAGAAAAATTTCTTCCCGTACGTAAACCGAACACCCGTTCTGCCCAATTAAAATTAGTTGATGATCTATCTGTAAAAGTAACTGGTGATCGCATCAGCGAAAATAATCAAGAATTAGCAGAGCAGTTGGTCAATATTCCTTTTGGAGCTAGTTTAGGCGCTACCTATGGTTATGCAAAAAGAGATAATTTAAAACCTAATATTTTTGAAGGGGCGGTTTTTGGCGCTTCAACCTGGATAGGAACACACGAGACTTCTTTACCCATGTTGGGCTTAAAAGATGAACCTACCGAAATCCCGGTAAAATTACAAGCGAATGAACTATTTGCTCATTTAGCCTTTGGTATCACGACAGAACTGGTAAGAAGTTATATTGCAAGACGATTAAAGGATTAGACTATTTTAAAATTCGTACTTTTTATATTGCCGATGACTTATAAATCATCGGTTTTTTTATTCTCGCCATTATTATACGGTTGTTGAGTAAAAACTCTAATTTAAACCTGAAACGATAGATCCAGTGGATTTATATAATTTCTATTAATCAACATCAATTTGCGGCGGCTGTTTTGAAAATCAGGAATCTCTTAATAGAATTTGAACAATTTGTAAAAAGCACAAATTTTGCTAAGGCAATCCTGATTGCAGTTGCCATTGTCACACCAATAACATTAGGTAATTTATTTAACTTTTTCGAATATGGTTTAGCAATAGGTATTGGAGCACTTTTAAGTTCGCCGAGTGACGTTGCCGGAAGTACCAGACATAAACGCATAGGTATTCTACTTTCTGCAGCTATAGCTATTGTTGCAAGTATAATGGGTGGTTATCTCCCCCCGAATTTGTGGATTCAGTTGCCCATTTTGGGAATTGCAATGTTCGTTTTAGCATACATATCCATTTATGGTTTTAGAGCTTCATTAATCGGTTTTTCAGGTCTTTTTGCTTTGGTGCTGAGCTTTGCTAAAGTTTCAAGCACCCTTGAGCCCTATGAACGTGCAATTTTTATAGGTTTAGGCGGAATTTGGTATCTCGTTCTCACAACTATTCTGGATTATGTTTCCCCTAAAAAACAGACAGAAGAATTTCTTACACAGGCGCTTCATCTTACTTCGGATTATCTAAACATGAGAAGCAAAATTTTTAAAGATCCAACCTATAGGAAAGAAGGTTACGAGAAGATATTGCAGTTGCAAAGTGAGTTAAATGAAACGCACGAAAAATTACGGGAGATTTTAATCGATTCTCGCAAAACCTCTGGGAATTCCCCATTTCAAAGAAAGCGTCTTTTAATTCTTATTCAGCTCATCGATATTTCAGAATTAGCAATGGCAAATCCGGTTAATTATGAAAAATTAGATCAACTACTCGACAATCATAGCGAACAAAAAAGTGCATTTTATGAACTCATAAAAGCTACCTCGCGTAGATTAGAATACATTGGAGATCTACTGAACAAAAAATCTAAAAAAAGAAAAAAATTCTCTTTAGAAGAGGAACTCAATGTTGTTAGAAAATCAATAGAGAGCTACTATCGGTTAAATTCTCCCAAAGAATGGAACGAAGGTCATATTATTCTTAAAAACCTCTATGATTATCAGGTCCAACAAATTGAAAAAATAAATAAAATTGAGCAGATATTAAATACTGAAAATGGCAAGCTGCGTATAATAAAAAAAGATGTCACTACGCGTTTTCTTTCAGAACAGGACTATGATCCCAAGCTTTTAAGAGAAAATTTAAATTTTAAATCTCCCATATTTAAACACGCCATTCGATTAGCAGTAATAGTAATCATAGGTTTTTTTATAGGAAATTTATTTAAGCTTCAAAATCCCTACTGGATCTTACTCACTATTATAGTTATTATGAGACCCACATACGGGCTTACTAAATCAAGATCCTGGCAGCGTATAATTGGTACGTTAATAGGTGCTATAGTTGCTGTGGGGATCGTATTGCTCATTCATAACCTAACATTATTTGCTGTTCTTGCTATAATTTCCCTAATTCTTGCGTTTGCAACTATTCAAAAAAATTATAGGACGGCTGCCGCGTTTATAACATTAAGTGTTGTTTTTGTATATGCTTTATTAAAGCCAGATGTTTTATCTGTAATTCAATTTAGGGTCTTAGATACGGCGATAGGCGCAGGTCTGGCCGCAATAGGTAATGCCATTTTATGGCCCACGAGGGAATTTACCGGAATAAAGGAAATTATTTCAAAAAACCTTTTAGCCAACAAAAACTACCTACAAGAAATTGCTAATTATTATGAGAAGAAAGGTCTTCGTCCCACTTCCTATAAACTTTCACGCAAATACGCTTTTCTAGCAGCGGGAGATTTAAATGCGGCCATGCAACGCATGACTCAAGAACCTTCTTCACAACAGAAAAATCTAGAGAATATTTATGAATTGGTCGTTCTTAATCATAGTTTCTTAGGTTCGTTAGCATCTATGAGCACGTATATACAGAATCATACAACTACCGAAGCTTCAACACATTTTAAAAATTATACCAAAACCATAATTCAAAAACTTCAGGTTGCAGACAACCTTTTAAATGAAAAAAAATCTAATAATCCTGATATTACTATAGAGCAAGATGAGGCCAATTCTTTTTTTGAAGAACGCTATAAAAAATTAAAAGAAACAATTAACCAAAAAACAGACACCCTTGACTTACAAGAGGCTCAATTAATTATTGATCAGTTAAGCTATTTAAGTTCTATAAGTGAGAAGTTGATAAAGAGAATCGAAAAAATTGAATTTGATTAGAAGTATCTTATTTTTCAATTCATTTTTACTTAAATCATTCCTTCTAAGAACTGATTTTAGTAGCCTCGGCAAGAATCGAACTCTCGCTCTTCGGTCCTCTATACACTGGGGTTTAGCATTTTTTAAGTTCGACTGTTGACGATCTGTGAATCATTATAGTTGTGTTTTTCTTTCATCATTACAAAATTAGTCAAAAGGAGTTAAATGATATTGTTAGAGTTAAAAGTCCAGCATGTCTTACTAAAAGGTTCTTTATTATATAAATCCCATTCTAATTAAAAATCATTACTCCCTAGATAAGCCTCTCAGGTTTCCAAAGAGCTTTAAATTTTTATTTACTGAAACTACAAATTAAAATATCTACATTTTAAAAATCCCCCTACTAAATCAACCCTATTTAATATGGACACTTATAGCCCTATTTCTGTCTTTTCAGCTTATAAAACACTTGAAATATGTTGTTTGATATTTATATCAATAAGAAGAACCCGGGATTCCATGCCCGGGTTCAAAACAACTAATCCACAGAATGGGATATAATTTTATTCAGATTGCCAACCTGGATAAATTATAACCCCATTTTCTTTAAACCTACTTAGTCTATGACTAGAGCATATGTGACTTGTGCATCCGTTTCGCCCCCAGTGTGGCTTCCATTCGGATTTGATGTGTCCTTTGTTTCGGGTTGATGGATTAGGGTTACCGTTGTTGAGCCTTGCGATGCATCTCCCGCAGTCCACCTAGTGGTTAATCCTATTTTAACATCATTGCTGTCAATAGTATCCTCATCAACACGACTCACCGTAACATTGGCTCCCTGAAATGCAAATTCGAGAAAATGATCGTCTTTTTCTTCTCTGATCTCATCGGTAACTACTTCTGGATCTTCCGGGTCAGAATTGTTATAAAAATTCATTTTTACCGTATAGGTTTCTCCACTTATTAAGTGAATTTCAGGATCAACATAACTATCTTCCCGATATAAGGGGTCCGTATACGTGTACGTGGTCGAAGCACCGCCTTCATCTGTAAAAGTAATACTGACATCAGAAATTACTTCCTCTTCATTGACCACTTCCGGGCTGTTGTCATCATCATCAGAACAAGAGGTTAAACTTAGTCCCGCAATGAAAAAAAATGCTAGAAATTTGACTGTTTTCATGTGTAAAAAATTTAGAGTTATTATTAATAATTGAATTTTAATTGTAAAGTGATATTCCTACCTGAATTATCTGCATAATACCGCAGACGGTTTAAGTAGTCCCTGTAGGAAATATCAAAAATGTTATTAAGAGAAAGACCTATTTCCATAGCGCCTTTATTAAAAGGGTGAAAGGTTAGATTAACATCTGCACCCATAAGGAAATAGCCATGAGGAGGAGTGCTGATATCGACAAGGGTACTTACATATTGACCATCTTCCAGAACATCATAATAAAAATTATTGTCGGGGTAATCATTTTGTTTAAAAACCCAATCGCTTCTTAATGTTATACCCAGATCATGCCAGGATTTATTAGAATATGTAATCCCATTATATGTATTTGCAGCGGGAATATCTATCAAAGGCTCACGGGTTTTTACATTTTCACCTTTAACATAGGAGAATCTCCCCGTATAGATAAAATGTTGGTTGAACTGAAAAGACGCATCAACATCTATCCCAAACAAACGAGCATCTATTTGATTGTATTCATAAACTGGAAATGCACCTCGTATGGTAGATTCTACTCCTGTGGGTTCCTCATATATAAAATCTTTTATAGGATTGTAGAACGGGTCTATGGTGAAGGTAAAGTCTCCCCGGTTTTTTTGAAGTCCTAAAGAAAATTTGTTCGACTTTTCTGAATCTATGCGCAAATCCCCCAATTCAATAACCGCTGCAGAATGGTGCAAACCATCTGAAAAAAGTTCAGAGGGATTGGGCGCCCGTTTTGACCGGGCATAATTAAACCGAAGAAGATACCGGTCATTTATATCATATTTCAACCCTGCTGAGAAAGAAAAGTTACTGTAATTAAAAACAGGATGAGTGAGATATTGCGAACTTATGTCTGAAGTAATTATATCAGAGAAATCCTCATCATAGCCCTGTTGTTGCCATCGCGTTTTTAGGTAATATTTTTCAGCATCAATATGTGAATAATCATAGCGCATGCCAGATTCTAGAAGAAGATTGTCAGAAAGGGTGTAGCTGCCTGTAGCAAATATTCCAAATTCGTATTTTTTATAATCCGGGATTAAACGTCTTACACCGGTTTCGGGATCTGGAAAATTAACCTGATACATTCCATCCAGTCCTATATGGACATTGTAGGCAGGATGAGAGTCAAATTTAAAATCAGAAGAAAGTTTATGGGTCGTCAGTTCTAAATCTACCGATGGCCTGTTCCGGTCATCTCCCACTCTTAGATCATATTCCTGGCGGTTATTGCGCTGAAAATCATATTGAAGGGCGAGTTTGCCTAAATCTTCAAATCGCTTATAGAATTTTATACGTGCTAAATGGTGTTCTATTTCTTGTCTTGGCGGATTTCTATCATAAGAAAAGTCCCGTATGTAAGTGGGTTGTTTATTGTTTATTGCCGTAATAAGATCGTTTACATTTCCTATATGGGATGCTCGCAAAATCCCGATAGAATTGGTGTAATAGCTGTAATAAGCATCAAAGCCGTAAGAAAATTTGTTCAGCCCAAAACGAAGGGAAAAATCTTTTTCTTCACTTCCCGTATTAGAAAGTATATAATCAGGAGCCTTAAAATCCCCAAACTTCTTGAATGTTCCCTGTAGTCCCCAATACCAGCCCTTCTTATAACTGTTGGTTAAGGAACTGGTAATGGAACCTCCCCGGCTATTTATAGAACCAGAAAGTATTGTTTTCCCATAGAGGGTGTCTTTAACAGGTATTATTTCAGGCTCTGCCAGAACAACTCCCCCTATGGCATCACCGCCATATTGTAAAGCGGCTGCACCTTTAATAACGGTTAAACTACCTGCTGAGTTTAGGTCAATATTGGGAGCGTGTTCTACTCCCCATTCCTGATCTTCCATGCGCACCCCGTTATTCATAATCAACACACGGCTGCTATGCAAACCTTGAATAACAGGCTTTACAATACTGTTACCTGTATTTAATGAGGAAACGCCACTTACCTGTTTCAGTGCATCCCCCAGTGAAAGTGCACTGTACTTTTCTAAAACGGCCGACTTTAATTTTTCTTCCTGCCCGGTTTGGGAATTTTTAATCTTTTTGTTCCCCAATACGGTTACTTCCCCAAGTTCTTCTAAATGATGTTCTAGCCTTATTTTTTTATAAGTATTTCCATTAATGGCAATGGAGATAATTTTATTTTCACATTCAGGGTGAATGACGTGTATTCTGATGAGTGTATCGCACAAATTTTCAAGGCGAAAACTTCCGTCAATATCAGAATAGGTATAGGTGTCCTCACCTACGACCTTGACAACTGCATTGACAAGGGGGCTTCCGTTATGGAAATCGAGGACTTTCCCAGTAAGAGAGGAGGTACACTCTTGGGGATACGAGAGAAATGGCCATGTTATAAATAACAGGGCTCCGAAAAAATATTTCAAATTTTAAAAAAATCTTAAATTATACAGTTATAGGATTGAAACGGATTTCAAGCCTATGAAAAAAGAATCAAACTGTATAAAAAGAAGGGGGCGGTTTGTTGAAGATAGAACAAACTGCAGGCTTTTCTGAAGGAACATAATCATAATCACTAGCAATCTGAAAATGGTCATGCAATACAAACACTGGGATTTCAACTACAGCATCAGAACCAATAAACGGAGTTAAATTGTTAACGGTTGACAAATAGCACCAAGTACAATTTTGGGAACCACCATTATCCTTGTGTGTCAATCCATGCAAGGATGCCACCTGAAGTAATAAAAAGGTGGATAAGAAAAAACATGATAAAAAATGTTTTGTTCTTTTTGACAACATAGTCTGTAAAGCTAAATAATAATTAACTATACGCTTGTTAAAAATAAATAAATATCCTAAAATTTAGCCTTTTCTTCAATAGCAATCATATTTTGTGTTGGCGGTAAATAGTACCTTCACAAGCTATGTGTTGTGAATTGCTTTAAATTATTTAGATTTACAAGTTTTAACTATTTCTATTGGGTTTTCCTCTTTTAACCATATTAAAGCAGTCTAGAGATTTTTGAGTAAGCAAAGAGAACATTAATTTCTAATTAACATACCATTTTCCAAATCAATGCTAAAATTTGCAGATGGTTCTCCTAGCATTTGCTTTAAAAATATTTCTGCAAACTGTTTTAACGGAACGAGGGTTTCGTTTTGAATATTGTCCGATAGGGACTTAAAAAGAAAGTTGTAGCATTCCAATCGTCTTGGTTCAATTTCCCTAATTGCAAGTTCATCGCCATTTTTAATCCTATAAAAGTCATAAATTAAATTATTTCCATCCCAACTTATATAATCAGATTTATTCAGGCCATTGTTATTTATTTGCTCTTGTACTGACTCTATATCAAAAGTTTTGAAATCCATATTGCCCTTCGCAATAGATTCTTTTTCTTCTTCAGTTAAAGAGCTTTTAGTATTTGAAAGAACCAATAATTCCCAACCATTTAGATTGAATAACAATTGTGATAGTTCCTTAGGCCAATCATTTGGTAAAAAGCGAAGACGAATAAGCTCGTTTAAATGGGTCTTAGTATATTCTAAATAGGTGGTAGAGGCTAGTATTTTATTATTCCACATTCTATCAGGAAAATTTGATTGTAAAAAACTGTATTCTTTTTCATATAATCCAAAGAAGGTGTTGTAACCCGGAACGGTATCTAATACTACGGTCTCAACATCTAGAAGTTGAGAACTTTTGATAGTGATTATTTTGTAGGCAGGAATAAAAGCCGCCAACGAGGGGGTTTGTATATTGACTAAAGTATTGCCCTTTTGAGTTGTTAAAACTCCTGTATCATTCAAATGCATATGCCCTCCTACGTGGACTTTCAAACCTATATCTGCAAAGGTTTCTCCCACTATTCGATCTGGTATTCTATAGGCCTGAAAAGCATATTCTCCAAATAGACGTTTAATGTCCTCAGTAGCCTCATCATTAAAATCTATCATTGGATAGTGGCTAAATGCTACCAAGTTCTTCCCCAATCTATTAGCTTCTTTAACTACTTTTTTAGTCCATTCAACCAAGTATTGCTTATGTTTTAGAACTTCATTGTAGCCAATCCCAGCACCGCTAAAACCATTGCTATTTTTCATGGGAACGTAAACATTGGCATCCAATGCCAGTAACCAAAGGCCTTCTACTGGCTCTACTAAATAACTAACATCTGGTAATACATTGCCGCTCTCATCAAAGTTGAAACTTCTGCTATCTAGTTTGGAAGCTTCAGAGGCCTTATTATAATCATAGTTTTCATAGTTATATGTAGAGAAAGGTGTTTCCCAATACATATAATTTTTCTTTGGAAAGAAACCATGATTGTTAAGTTTCCTAACAATTTCTGAATATCCCCATTCCTTTAAATCATCTAATACTAAGGTGGGATTTTCGATTTTTGGATCTGAAACATAGCTTCCCTCTTCACTCCATAAAGGCTGGGCTTTTCCATTCTCTCCGAGAAAATCACGCTTGCCACCTTCGTCCCCATATGGCCGCGTAGGATCATGATTGCCATTAATCATAAAGAACATAACACCCTTATTTTTGGCATAATCGCTCAATATAGTATTCAATCCTTTAATATGTAAAGGCTGGCCATCATCACTAAAATCACCGGGTAGGGCAATAATCTTTATACCACGATCTACAGCATCGTCAACAGCTGCGAATAGAGCGAAATAGTTTTCGTTAAACAAGCGCGTAGAATGCAATTGGGCCTCCATAGTTCTTATCAATAGTCCTTTACCTTCTTTATCCGCTGCAATTTTGCTTAACTCCTTATTTTCAAAATCTGGATAAACATTGGCAAAATGAACATCTGCCATAAACGCTACTTTTATATCTTTTGCCTGTGACCAAATTACAGTCTTACAACAAAGCAATGCACAAATGGAAAAAAGGAATATTTTTTTAGTAGCCAAAATGTTCTATTTACTTATTTCGATGTTGTGGAATTAAATGATTTGTTTGCAAAATTTTTAGAAGGAGAATTGACAATCCCTAATCCTGTATTTGAATTGATCCTTTCATTCTTTACAACTAAAAACAACTCTTCCAATCTTTAATACAGAGCGGTTAAAATTTGGGGTCAAAATTAAAATAAATAGGATTTGACAACCCTACCATATTCTCGCTCATACCCATTGAGCCGGGAACCTGGGGAAAAGGTGTGATGGGACCTTCAACCTTAACACGATAAAAGGTACGTTCTACTATATCTGGTGTGTCGGTGAATTCTACCATAGGTTCTTCTCCTTTTATGGGATAATTCGCGAACGGTTTACCATTTTTAATTACGGTAACGGTATATGACGACTCCTTTTTGATCTTTCCAACCAATTGAACACGAAACCGCACAGGTTTTTTAGGAGCTTTTGAATTGTCACCCATCATTGCATCCATAGTCCCATCTTGATTCAGGTCAGCATAAAATTCTACCCGGGGAGCGTATGGATTGGCACTTATCGAGGCTCTGCCATTGGTAAGTGCATCAATTACAGCCTGTGCTGTACGAGCTTTGGCAAAGATCCATGTTGTAGGGGTGCCGATATAACTAAATCTGGCACGGGCACCTTCTAAGGTCAATGAATCTTTTGCTTTTGCAAGACCATGATGGGCATCACTGCCTCCGCGTCCCGTTAGTTTGCGACCAGATGAAAGCATATCATCCCATATCATATTGGCATTGCTGTTATTGGGCCAATTGCTAGAATTCCATACTTCTATGGATTGGACGATATCGTAGGAATAGCCAAAATGGTCTTTTCCACTGGGATGATTGGCTGACAAATGTAGATCTAATTCATTTTTAACTCTTTCAACTACAGTATCTCTTTGGTTACGGACATCGTAGAACCGTTTGTGATCATAAGGTTTAGCAGAAAATGTATTGCCGTGTCCACGTGTTGTTGTCCATTCCGCCCCATACAGCAACAAAAGGGAGTCTTCCTCTTTGAATTCGGGATCTGCCCAGGTGTGATGGGCAACATCACCTAAAACATGGTTGTCATGATCTGTAATCGCAAGGTAGTCAAAGCCGATAGACTTGGCATATGTAAAAATTTTGGACAGTTTATGATTGGTAGATTCCTTGCTGTGACGCGAATGCACATGTAAATCCCCTTTAAGCCATATACCGTCGGTAGTACTGGCCAAAGGTGGAATATTGCCATTTTTATGGGTAGCCGATGGATTGTTCGCGATAGACTGAGCGAACGTAACGGTTCCTACCAGAACTAGGATCACAATAGACACCAACTGAACAATATATCCTTTTTTTGAGCTGTTTTTTAACATGCTTTGAGTGATGTGTTCAATCTTGATATTAACAATTGATTTCATTAGGATTAATTTCTAGTGAAGAATTGGGTACGTTGTCCTATTTCTTGATTCTTTCATAGGCGTCCTTTTCAAAACTGATTTTATAATCCGATTTAAAGAGTCTACTTGGAAGGTAATAATCTGTGGTGATGACTTGTGCCCCCGAAGCCTTTGCTTTCTCAAACCGGCTGTAATCAGAATTCCTTGCTTCTTTAGTATCTGCATCTGCGCGCGTACGGACCAGATAGCCTTGATCTACTAATTTTTTAATTGTATCAAAATTTTTAACGGGATCATTGATGATTCTAAAAGCAGCGTTAGGATTTCCTTCTTCCTTATTCACAAACAATACGGCTCCTTTAAGATCAGGAAAACCGGAAAGGTATGCATTGGTTTTTTCGGCTCCCTCGTCTAATACAAACAAGAACCTATTCTTTACTGCTTCCAATACAGGCCAGCCATTGTTGAGTACAGCTTGCTCCAACGTTTCATACTTACCCCTTACCATATCAGGAGTTATCAGCCTATCTTCTTCCAACACTTCACGTATCTCCCTGTCTATACTTTGTAAAGCTTCAGCAGTAAACGGAAGAGGCTTTCTGGTTTGGGGTATTTCACTGTCCTTTGTGTTCATCGTAATGATGATCGGAGTGTGTCCCTGATTAGCATCTGACCATTTCCTTAATTCCATCAAAGCGTCTTTAAAGACTAATTGATGGCTTCTAAAATCTATTTCTTGCACATGAAAAACTTTTAGGCCCGGCTCTTTTAATTTTTTTTCCTCATCAAATGGTAAGGGGGTATTTCCAGAAGCGCGCACGATATCCAAGCCTTTGGGATTTGAGTAGTAACCTCCATTGGGATCATAAAAAACATCCAACTCTAATCCACGAAGGCCTAAGTCTAATTGTTCTTTTAACGGGATATGTTCATACTCAAGACCACTTAGAGTAGGTCTATCTTTCAATAAATAATCAAGTAAGGGTTTTTCAATCCCGATCTTATAACTGTTATGACTGCCAATGACCTGAATTTCATTTAGTTTAATGTTTTCTATGCTTTTTTTTTGTCCTGTGCTTTTAAGAAATGGCAGGGAAGTAAGCAGTAATAAGATGGTATATACTGTTTTCATAGGATTGGGTTTTAATGTGGTACAGCTTTATATTGCGTTGCATCTTTATGGATAGAAAAAGATAAGGCAAGAACATTTTCTTCTTGCCCTATCTTTTTGATCTGCTATGGTATTAATAGCCTTGGTTCTGTACTAAAAATTCTGCTATACTCGAAGCTCCATCAATGGCCTGTTGAGGAATCGGGAACAATCTTTTGTTTACATTGGCATCCGTCTTATCCGTCCAGGAATCTTCGTATTTACCAAATCTTATCTGATAGTTTCTTCTAAAACCTTCCCAATACAGCTCAAAGCCGGTTTCTCGAAACAAGACATCCAGATCAATCGAATTTAAGGCTTCCGGAGTTTGTTCTGGGCGGGCAGTTCTCGAAGTCCTTAAGGTATTAATATCGGCCAGAGCCCCAGCATTGTCACCCTTTCTCAACTTAGCCTCGGCACGCATTAAATAAATCTCACCCAAACGAATCAAAACAAGATCAACACTGCTGTTTGAACAACAATTGGGTGCTGTATGGCTAAACTGATATTTTGAAAATCTGTAACCTGTGTTATGTAAACTTCCCTCGTCTGTAAAATTAACATTGAGTGTATGGTCAACATACCTAATGTCAGAACCACTACTTCTTCTATTGATAACGGGATAAATACGTACTGTTCCATCATCGCACGTTAAGATATTGCCCCCATCGTCCTTTCTTGGGCCCCAGATAATGTCACGAAGTATTCCTCTATCAATTTCAAATTCTTCGGCCTCTACACAATAGTAATGGTCAGAATCATTGGTTGGATTTATGCCTGTTAGATCTGCAAGATTATCAGGTACAACTGTATTTTCTTGAAAAAATCGAGCATCGGCATCTGCAGGGTCGGTATTCCCATACGCGTCAACCCAGGTCTGGTAAAAATCTGGAGTAGCTGCTGCCGCATCCGTACCGCGGGTACTCGGAAATTCCGGTCTTGGTATTTGGTCACCTGATATTGACCAGTAAGCCCATCGGCTGTGTTCAGTTTGTAGTACACCTCTTTGGTCAAGTGCAAATATGAGTTCAGAATTACCATTGTTATCATCATTGAATAAATCAAAATATTCAGGGGATAAGGAATGGGGGCCAGCAATAATATCGTTTGTATATTGAATAACCTTATCCATATCTTCTGTCCTAAAATCTGGTGTTCCGTAAGGATCACGGTATACGGCTGCATTCAAATACAAACGTGCTAACAAAGCGCTCACGGCATCTTTCGTTAATCTGCCAGGCCCTTGATCATTCTTAATGACATTAACCACTGACAACAATTCGCTTTCGACATAATCAATTGCTTCTTGTCCCCTTAAAATTTCAGATAAATCCTCAGAGCTCTCTTTCTTGAAAACCAGACCCCAATTATCAAGTGCCAGCATATTGAGGTAAGCCTTCATAGCAATCATTTCATAAAGGGCATCCTGGGCCGCTGGATCGTTTTCAGCTTCCGGAGCCAATCGTTCTTCTGCTAATACTGCTCTTGACAGCGATAAAGTAATGTAAGTCCAGGAATCTCCTATTAAGCTATTACCCGGCGTCATAAGATGCTGATGGACGGCTATAAACTTACCACCGTCAAACCAATCGGTCCCCCCACGATAGGGAAGAATGGCCTCATCTGAAGCAATCTCTTGAAGCCCAAAATTTACCGTGTGCAACCACACCTGACGGAGAAGGCCATATACCGGCGCTATGGATCCACTGACAACTTCTGCCTGCCCCGTACCGGTAAGTGATTCGTCTAGAATTTCTTCCTCTAAAGAGGTACACCCGAAAAATGCAAATAGAAATGCAGCAATCGGTATTAATTTGTAAAATCTTTTATTTTTCATTTTGAATTTATTTTCAAGGTTAGGTAGAAAGGGTCGAATGTTTCCCATTAAAATGTTGCATTAAGTCCTAATAAAATAGTTCTTGCCCTCGGATATGTAAAACGGTCAATACCAAAAGTTTGAATTTCTCCGCTAGTTGATCCCGTATTGACCTCGGGGTCAAATCCTGAATAATCTGTTATGACAAAGAGATTTTGGCCAGTTAACGAAAGGCGGATGTTTTGAAAAGCGTCTCCTAAACCAATTTTATCTGAACCTAAGGTATAAGCCAGTGTAGCATTGTTTAACCTTAAGAAAGAGCCATTTTCCAGATAGCGTGTAGATACCGTGTTTGAATTGTTAATCGATTCATTAGGGTACTGAATGGCAAAATCTGTTGTATTGTTGGATCTAGACAATTGGGCTTTACTAAATAGTGTCATGGTCGTATGGTTATATACCTCGTTTCCTGATACGCCATTAAAGTTTAAACCTAAATCAAAATCCTTGTATTTAAAATTCAGGTAAAATGCATAGATAAAATCAGGTATTGCACTGCCCACTACACTACGATCATCGTCCAAAACTTCACCATCTCCATTGATGTCCTTGAAGACGTTCAGGCCATCTGCTCCAATACCATCAAAGTCCAGCATATAAAATGCGCCTATAGGCTCATTGTTGATATAGCCGTTTATGGTAGCACCCGTTTGGCCTGAACCTTGGGCTGCACCTGTGGTAAGCACTGAATAGGGAGAATCTTTCACTTCATTTTGAATGTAGGTGATGTTTCCTCCTATATTATAGGAAAAGTCGCGCTGAGTGTCGCTATTGTAATCTAATGCTAACTCAAAACCATTATTCTGAATTTTCATATTATCTATATTGTTCCAATAGGTAGAAGTAGGCTCCACCGGATCGGGTGGGACAACTTCCAGTAATATGTTTGAGGACTCTTTATTAAAGTAATCCAAGGTGCCGGTTAATCGGTAATCAAAAAGAGCAAAATCAATTCCTATATCTATTTGAGTAGATACCTCCCACTGCAGATCGGGATTTGCCAAACGTGTAAAAATAATCCCATAGGGATAACCATCTATCGAGTTTGAATCGGTATCAATGGGATAAGTGCTGAGACTGCCGGCTCCGGTTATCAATCTATCTTCAGAAAAACTGGCTTTTGTAATTTTTGATGGAATTTCTTGATTACCCGTTTGACCCCAGCTTGCTCGCAACTTCAAGTTATTGAAAGCCGAATCTTCCATAAAATCTTCGTTGCTGATATTCCATCCTAAAGCAAAAGAGGGGAAATAACCATATTCATTGTTTTCCCCAAACTTGGAAGATCCATCTGCCCGTAGCGTAGCAGTCAACAGGTATTTGTCGGCATAGGTGTAATTTAATCTCCCAAAGAATGATTGCAGCTCATTCTTAACCGCGGAAGAACTTACCGAGGTAGGATATTCGTCTGTACTGGTTTGATCTTGGTATTTAGGCTCGATATTATTATTTGCAAAACCCCGATAAGAAAATATTCGTGTTTCATCTAGAAATTTTTGATAGGAATGACCCGCTAGTAAAATTATGTTATGTATATCATTGTCCCAGGTATAGGTTAGTGTGTTCTCTACCAATTGATTGGTATTTGTACTAATAGCACTGTCCAATGCTCCATCTGAAACATTCGATTCATTTACCACAGTTGGGTAGGGTTTATACTGCTGATCCCTATTTGTTGCGGAGTAGTCAACACCAAGGTTCAATTTGTAAACGAGGCCATCCACAATTTCTACAGATGGAGATATGCTCGCCAGAATACGGTTGTTTGTCGCCATGTCACTATATAATTCATACCTTTTTATTGGATTCAGTGCGTTGGTATTTAACAACGTGGGTTCGCCATCTGTATATGGGGAAATAGTAGGGTTCAAACTAATCATATCACTTATAGTGGACGTGATACTGGGGCGTAAATTTTCAGTGTGGGAGGCCGTGAGATTATAATCTACATTAAGTCTGCCATTGAATGCTTTTTGATTCATGTTTAGCTTTCCAGAATAACGCTCTAGCTCACTACTCTTTAAAATTCCTTCTTGGTTCTGATAGCCAACAGAAGCGAAATAAGAAAACTTATCTGAAGTGGCACCGCTCATGGAGAAGTTTATATTTTTTGATATTCCGGTTTGAGATAATTCATCTTGCCAATCGGTATTTCCTCCAAAATCTTCTAAAGTACCGCCTACGGTCTGTACCTGACTGCGAAACTCGTCGGCATTAAATACATCTATTGTATTGGCCATGGAAGACAAAGCAGTAGATATAGAAAAATTCATTTGAGTTTTTCCAGATCTTCCTCTTTTTGTGGTAATCACAACAACCCCGTTAGATGCTCTGGACCCATATACAGCAGTAGCACTGGCGTCCTTTAGCACATCAACACTTTCAATATCATATGGGTTAAGAAAGTTTAGAGGATTCGTGGAAACGCCAGTAGAAGAATTATCGAGCAAAAAGCCATCAACTACGTATAATGGCTGTGTACCTGAACGCAGACTCCCAATACCCCTGATAATCACATTTTGTGAGGCACCCGGTTCACCACTGTTTGAGGCAATGTTAACCCCAGCCATTTTACCTTGTAAGAGTTCAACAGGGTTTGTGATCACACCTCTGTTAAATTCTTCACTTTTTACGGAAGCAATGGAGCCTGTAACATCTGACCTTTTTTGGGTACCGTAGCCCACCACGACAATTTCATTTAATTGTGCAGCATCCAAGTCTAATTGGACCGATATTATAGATTGCCCGTTTACTGAAACCTCTTTAGGAGAATATCCCAAATAAGAAATTTCAAGAATGGCGTCGGCATCAGCATCAATAGCAAATTTTCCATCAAAATCTGTTGTTGTGCCGTTTACTGTTCCTTGAACTAGAACTGTTGCTCCCGGTAAAGGAGAACCATTTTCATCTGTAACCGTACCTGAGATCGATTGTTGTGCGGCTTGTAAATTTAAAAAAGGGGTATCTATTTTAAAAACCACCTCCTTTTCTCTACTTTTGTCAATTAAATGGGTCGGACTAGCACAAAATCCAGCCCAGGATATCATACATGCAGAAGTCCAGATGATATTTGATAATCGTAATTTTGAGTGCATAAAAATTAAGTGTTGGATTACTGAGAGTTTTTCGATACTTTATTGGAGAGCCTGTTACAGCAGGCTCTTTTTCATTCTTAATCAAAAATAACTGATCTAAAATGTTGGATTGTTAAGTAAGCTTTAGCATTATATTAATTATAAAGCCGAATATTAAGTGAATGTAATTTTTGATTTAAACCATCCTTAAAATTAATTAGACATATCAAGACTCACGGGATTAGAGATTGGATTATCAGGATTAAACTTAAAATTCTATAGCCATCCGTATTTTGTGATAAACTTGTGTATTGTCGTAAAATCCTTGAAACAAGTTGGATTTAGGACCATAAGAAAAAATAGGCACGAAAACACCAGTATGGTCATCGGTTGTAAAATCTCCTTCAATCGTTCTATTTTCTACATTCCCTTGAGGAAGGGTAAGCCCACCGGTTTCATGATCTGCGGTAATGATGACCAATGTATTTTTATTGGTATCGGCAAATTTTAAGGATTCTGCTACAGCTTTATCAAAAGCAATTCCTTCCTTGATAACACCGTCAATTTTATTGGCATGGCCGTAAGAATCTATTTTTGCCCCTTCCACCATTAAAAAGAAGGGTTTGTTACTCCTATTTAGGTTTTTAAGAACCGTTTTAACAGCTGTATTCAAAGGTGCAGGTATGGTGTCATTAATAAAATGAAACCCAATTTTCTTATTCTTATTTTTTTGTAAATCCTCTAAACTCTCCATCATATTAAAACCTAACAGTTCCTCTTCATTGTATTTTTCTCCACTTCTGGAAGCTATGAAAATATCCAAATTACTTTTTCCAAGATCTTTTAGAATAGGTGTGGTCATAGATCTATCCTTTTGATGGGCATAGAAAGATGCTGGTGTAGCCCCTGTGATCTCATCCGTAGTAATTATAGTAGTAGAAAATCCTTTAGAATGTAGTTCTTCCATAAGATTCGGAATTGCCTCACCTTTTATATCTACACCAATGGCCCTATTTCGAACTTTCTCTCCCGTCGCCATTGCCGTTGCAGCTCCAGCAGAATCTGTAGTAAAATCATCTCCTGATTGTGTTTTCAAAAAGCCTATATTTTTTAGCTGTGTCAAGCTTAGCGAGCCACCATTCGCCAATGCAGCTGCTGAAATTTGAGCTAACCCGTTGCCGTCACCAATCATAAGAATAACATTTTTAGGAGTTTTATCCACCCCATCTTTCTCAAAGGTTGGTTTATATACTTCAGAATCTTCTTTATTTGTATATATACGGTCTGGTAAAGAATTTATATACTGAATGCACTCAAAAGGATGGTCTGTATTAATATAATCCACCCCAAGCTCTCTCATTGTCTTCCAAGAGGTCTTGGAATCTGGAGTAGCCCAAAAGCGAAATGGCTTTTTAAAAGAATGAGCTTTTTTGACAACTTCGGTAATACGTTCCAGATCCTCTTGAGTCAATCTACCTTTACCGTTCCAAGATGTGAAATTCCTGAAACTTAAACTGATCAATCCAATTTTTGATAAAATATAAGGGTCATCAATTTTATCCAAGCTTTGATAGTCAAAAAATATAAAATCAGGATAATTGACATATTTCGAAGATGGCGGCCTATTTCCAGAAATCACAATAGATATTTTAGGATTTTCTATAATCATTGGGTATTCTTTGAAAAGAGCAATAAGCGCATCCATGGTTGTCAATGCTTCCGATTTTATATCTATTAATAATTGTAAAGAATTATGAGAGAATAAACCCAATTCCAACGTTTCTCTAAGAGGCTCTAGGTATAAACGTTTTAAAGTGCTAGCAGAATTTATCTCCTTGAATTGATGTGCTACTATCAATTCACCCTCAATTAGAAATACATCAGCTTCTATAGAGGAAACGCCTGCGGAATATGCTTTCCAAAAAGGCACATTTTGCTCATAATCATTGTGGGAATGTACTTTGTAAGTTTGGGCTATCCCTGAATATGTGACAAGGATAAAAAGGTAAATAAGGAAGAAATTTGATTTCATTATCATTGGAATATTAAAATATATATCTAATTAGCCATAATAAATAACCTATATCTTATCAAATGACATAGTTTAATATGAAATAAAGATTGGATTAGTGAGTGCGAGCATATTGTTTGCTCCATCTCTTATTTCCATCCTCAAGAATTTAATGTTAGGATCATTGACGTGAAATGATAAATGCTCATCATCTGAGTTGAGGAATGCTTCCTTGAAAAGTCCTAAATTGCTAAAAATTTTCACATTTTGCTTTTTACAGTTTTCAATCTGAAGATGAATTGAAAAGGAATCTTGATTTTTCGGCACTACAAGAATTTCTCCGAGCATAGCTTTTTTGTTGCCGGCTATTGCTTCAAAAATGACTTTGATGCTGCCATTGGCCCGGATATATACTTTTCCATTCTTCATTCCATTAATAATACCATTTTTTGATAAGCTTTCGGCATACACAACGGTTTGAGGGGCACCTAGATTATTTGAAGAACCTTCGCTCACATGAGTATCACTTGCTCCAATAGCAATTAATTTATGTCCGGCTATTAATTGATCGTTCCACCAATTAACTGCTAAATTATCCAGCAAATTCCAGCTGCCATTCCAAACTTCCACCCCGTCAAATAAACCACTGTCATATTTAAAATTGTTTTTCAGCTGAATATTGTAGTAAGGGTGGTTGATAATGGCCAGACCATTGTCTTGGTGTACTTTGTCCACCATTTTATTTATCCATTGCTCTTCCGGAGGGTATCTCCAATCTATATAATTATCGGCGATTAAACCAATTGCATTCCAATGCCCAAATTGGGTACTGGTAACTTCCTCGCCATTTATGATAAGCAAATCTTGTGAATCGTATTTACCCCATTCAAGATTAGCACTATTCGTATTATGTTCTGTGGAAATAATAAAATCCAGTTTTTTAAAATGTGCTTCTTCAATCAATTCTTGGGCTGTTCTTTTGCCATCAGAATGCAAGGTGTGCATATGCAGATCGCCGTAATACCAACCTGGAATTTTGTTTATAGAACTATTTGCAAAATTGGGTTTAAATAGGCTGCCCCCCCTTCCTTTAACTGCTTTTATTTTCAATGTCCAATCTATTCCAGAATCGGAAACATCGGATGGATAAATTAATATTTTCCAAGACCCTGAATAAATTTGTCCAGGGATATAACCTGTAGAAGCAGTGCTATTATTAATGAAAAAGGATGTTTTGGCTCCACCTGACCAGCCCCTAAATCCTTTAGGATTTCCTATTTCAGAACCTCTAGGGTCATAGATGCCCATATTTAAAACATTTTTTTGATCTCCTTCTCCAGTATTATAAAATTCCTCCACTAAAATACTATTACTGCCTTTTGGCACTTCGACTGGAACGTAAATTAATTTGAAAATTTCACTTTTTGGAATGTGCCCGCTTTTTACGATTACCAATGAATCTTGAGCATTAGAAATATGAAAAGCAAAGCTGAGAAGCGCAAACGCGAAAAATTTGGTTGTATTTAACATAAAGCCAAATTAGGCCTCATATCTTAAGAAAGAGTTATCGAGATGTAATCAAATTCTTATTTTATCAAAAGCGCAGAAAGAAACTATAATAGATTAATGAAATAAGCTATTAAAATTCTGGGTTTGGACTGGGGTGAAGAAGCAAATAAAATATAATGAGTATCCCTGAAGATATTGTCTTGCATTTATCGCTAAAGAAGCTTGGACTGTGGCCAAAAAAAAAGAACCGCAATAATAGTTGCAGATTTATTGAGGAAAAAGAACGCCCTCTCTCATCCAAATAGTTTTGTTTAAAGATAGGATTTGAAGCATTCAAGCGGACAACTTAGGATCATTTAATATCCTATTAAGCTCTTTCTCAAGGTTAACTAATTCTTTTTTAACAAACTTTATAAACTGAAGTTCTGTTTTCTGTTTGTATAATTCTAGATATTGTATTCGATTGAAGTGTATGCTTTCCCTTTTTTCAGGGTGCTCATATCCTTTTTAAAATAATAGATTAGAACCTTCACTTCGAGATATAAAATACTCTAAGAGTTCCGAAGAGATATCCAGCATACTAATACCATACCCTATTCGAATTATTAAGGGTATTTCGCTATTTATACAATTATTATAAAGTTCCCAATCAAAAATATTTTGCTCCTTTACGATTTTAATTTTCCTCTTAAACCTGTTATTAATTTCCGATTCTTTCATACTCCTATGATTAAGTTGAATTATCAGATTAAATTTTTGATAATCAGATAATTCAAAGTGGTGTTTTGACATAAAGCAAAACTGAAGAGGAACCCTAGCACAGGTATCTAGATATTCTTCAGAGCTATCCATTAATTATAAAGAAAACAAATAATATTTACTTGGGCAGTATAAAAATCTGTATTCTTATTATTAAATGGTTTGAATGAGTTGGATATGTATCGCTTAGAAGCAATTCCCGGACAATACATAACTAATATAGTAAGAATCGATCTCATGAAATCACAAGGAAATCATAACATTCAAAAAATCAACTTTTAGTTGAAAATAACAATGGACGTGAATAATTTTATTAGATTATCATTCCATTGAATTAAACTATTACCATTGACAAACTCATACCTAAAATTCCACCATATAACTGGAGAAAACTAGCAGATAAAGCAGGCCATCAGTTTTCGCCGGATTGCCTAAACTTTTTTACAAAGGGGATGATCTGCTTACAATTATCGAGGCTGGCCCTATTTACTACATCAAGGCTGTATTTCACTTAGAAAAGTTAGGATATGTTCTGGAAACTTTTAATAACTGTGAGGTTTCTTATAGCTACAGCGATTCACGATTTCACATATTTTATAGAGATAAGTTATTGTGTTATTGGGATATGAAAGGGTTTTTTTCTATTCTTGGCAATATAGGTAGTTTATAATTCTCTGTTGCTATTAAAAGAACATACTTACAATTAGGTTTTAGTTTGTTATAATTTGAATTTTATAGGTTTCTCTATAAATGTAAATTGAGTTACATTTATAAAAAGTGCCCGGCAATAAGTTCAATTTTTGCTTAATAATTTAAATCAAAACGAAATTATCTTTAAGCAAAACAGACTAAATGAATAGGCTTGCACCTATTCTATAATTTAAAAAACTCATTTTTTCGTGAAAAACGAATTCAATAGAAACTTAAGCGGGATTTAACCCACACACCCTTCCCATTATTTTTTCTTTCGAAAAGGCCTTCACAAAAGACAGGTTTTTTTGAAAGAAAAAATTATTCCTTGTTATCGATCAACTCAGCAAGAGGCATACAACAGCAAATGCCTGTGAAAGAAAAAGAAGCAGGACCAAAACGATCAGCCAATTGGGGATGGACCGTGAATGTTTAAGAATTTTCAGGATTTCTTCCCGCTGTTCCTTTTGGTTTTTTTGATCAATTTCCAGTAACCTTAAGTGCTCCACTATCAATTCTTCAATTGCCGTACTGTCTACTTTAATCTTGCTGCTTTGCAAACTCTTGTCCAATTGTTCCAGTCTGTTCACCTCTTCCCTAAATGTGTGCAGCTCTTCGACGAGCAGTTCTGATATCAGTTCCAGTTTTGTCATATCCCCATCCCTTTATCGATTACAATTTTTATGATCTTCTTTGCAACAGCTTTGGCCAGGCTCGGGGCGATTGGTATATTCCTTCCCGCAATTGCAACACTTGTTTGACGGTCCACCGATCTGAGCAGGTTGCTTGCGGACATAGAGCGGTGTACCTCGCTCCCTTTCAGGCTCTGTCCCTTATATTCAAACCGAAAGCCCTGCAGCTCCTTTGATTTGTTGATCACGGGGATTACCGTAATCTGCTTCTCCTGCATCCGGTTGATGTAGGCCTGCAGATCTTTGGTCCCATCCTGACTGATGGTTCGTTTATGGGCTTTTTGGATTTCACTACGGATCGTGCCCAGTTCCATACTCTTTTCATATTGTATATCTTTTACGGTCTGAAGGCCCAGCTCTCTAGCGGTGCGCTCTGCGGCCAGCTGGCTCTGCTTCCCGATAAAACTGTCGTTGTATGCCCTACCGTTCATATCGATTCGGTTCACATAGAGGTGCACGTGGGTGTGCTCTTTGTCCTTGTGTACATAGGCTACTGCCTGGTGCTCTTCCAGTTTCATTTGCCGAAGGAACGTTTTGGTGAGTTCGCCCAGCTCCCGGTTGTCCAGATTGTTCCCGTCCCGTATTGTGGGGCTGAGAACAAAGCTCAACGTATCCCGCTCGCAGTTTTGATTGAGCTGCTGCACAGCCTCAAACTCCCTTGCGATTTCTTCAGGGGTATCCCCAACGATCAGATGGCTGTATACCTGCTCAGCTTCCTTCTCTTGATTATTGCCGTATCGCAAGGCTCCCAGCGTGCTGGATATGGAACTTCCCTTGCCGATCATGGCAGTATACTTTTAAGATGTTTTTTAATTTCTTCAGCAACTTGAGTTACTTCCTGATCCAGTTTCGGA
>CAXBEL010000016.1:0-38348 GCA_963974735.1 uncultured Flavobacteriaceae bacterium
GCTTCAAAAACAATACTGATCTTCCTTGGGGAGTTCAGTATTGTTTTTTATTCTCAAGTTTGAAAAAGAAATTATAGCTCGCTGGCTTACCTAACTTTTCATTCCGAAAGAATTTTGATTTCATATACCTCGTAGAGTTCATCATCATACTTTACAATTTTTTCCTTTAGATAATTAATGATTTTTGCTTTCAGGAAATTATCGTTTAAGGAAACATCTTTCTTAATAACCGTAGCCGAGTATCTAACTACGGAAAGGTTATCAATTTCTTCACCTGTGAAGTTCACATTCTCCTCAATAGGATATATTTCCTCCATTTGCGATAAATATTGCTCCACATCTTCGGTAAGTTCTGTATTCATACTCGCCTTTCGAAGAAATGGCGGATCATAAAATTGCCAAATACCTAATCTATAAAGAGTACTACAGCGGCAATATTAGAAATTATGGTGATTTTTTTATTCCCGCCATAAAAACGAACCCCTTTTGTGTTCACCTTACCGTAATATCTAAAAACTAAAGTAGCGGCAAGATGAATCCCTACAAGTTGCAGAATGATCCTGAAAACACTGCTCCATATCACATTCCCATTCCATAAATAAAGTCCGCAGCCCAATAATCCTACCGGTGGGGCAAGCGAGGCGGCTACAAGTATTCCTACTGCAGCCCCGGAAACCAAACTGTCCCTTTCTGATTGGCATATATTAATGCCCCCTGCAAATCCAGAAATTAATGGAAGCATAATAGCCACTTTTGATACATGACTTACTTCTATCATGAGTGGAGTCATGATTTGTAAAGAAAAAATAGCGGAGAGCAGAAAACTTATTATAATCCCTGTAGTGATCGCTAAGAAATAACGATTCAAACTATTCTTTAAAAGATTTTTGTTTCCAGAAGCTGTGGCAAGAGCAGAATTCATCGCAGGTCCTGCAAATGGGGCAACCAACATTGCAGCAACCAGCAGGTAAACTGTTGTGGTATAAAGACCAATCCAGACAATGATACCTGCTGCAATGGAATAACCAATTAATCCAAAATAAGAACCTACGCTTTGTATTCCCGCTAAATAAATTTCTAGAGCGCTTTTAGGTCTTACATCTGCTACCTGCTCAGGTGTTTCTGATGCAGGCGGATAAAAGGGGATTACTCCACGGGGATTAAGTGAGATCTCAATATTTTCTATCTGATCTATCCTACCAATAAAATCATCCACTTTATCATTTGGAAAATGAGTGATGAAATTATCTTTTTCATTCGAATGAAATTGAATAGTCACCTTACCCTTGCATTCTTCTATAGCTTCATAGATTTCTGACTTGTGATCTTCTGGTATTTTTAAAATTAACTGCCGCATTTGAAATTTATTGATACATAATTATAAATAATTACAACTTTTGTTGAAGTTAATTAGAGTATTTAGTTGAAAGCGTTAAATGAAAGATAAATAGTTTTAAAACTACTATAAATCAGCTTATTATTAATTTAAGAGGAGGTAGCTTTATAGTATTGCAGAAGTTTAAGTAATTAAAATATATTCTCCTGCAGTATAATTATTAAAAATAAAAATTCAGCGACTATGAAAGATAACAAAAAAAATGTATTAATTACAGGAATCACAAGCGGTATAGGAAGAGCTTTAGCTCATCAGTTTGCAAAGAATGGTTATTCGCTAGTTGGTGTGGCTAGAAATGAAGAAAAGTTAAAAGAAGTAAGCTCAGAACTACAAAATAAATATGGTGTGGATGTTTACACCATAAGTAAAGATCTTTCTAAGAATACAGCGGAAGAGGTTTATCAGGAAGTGAAAGGGATGAATAGAAAAGTAGATGTTCTGGTTAATGATGCTGGTATTGGGCAACGTGGGAATTTTAGCGAAATAGCTTACGATAAATATGAAGAACTGATAAATCTAAATATTAAAACTCTTACGCATCTTACGCATCTTTTTCTGGTAGATATGGTCCAAAGGGATGAAGGGAAAATATTGCAACTAGGATCGATTGCTGGATTTCAGCCGGGACCTTTATTAGCAGTGTACCATGCATCAAAGGCTTATGTGGTGTCTTTATCGGAAGCATTAGCAACAGAGTTAGATGATATGGGAAGTAAAGTAACAGTAACTTGCTTATGTCCCGGCCCAACCGACACTGGTTTTTTCTCTAGGGCAGATATGGAAGAAACCAATGTAGTAGCTCATAAGGACAAATTAATGGCACCTCCCGAAGAAGTTGCTGAAGGAGCTTACAAGGCACTTATGGATGGGGAAAGAATTTATATTCCTGGGGCGACTAATAAGGTGATGACCTTTATTAGAAGAGCTATCCCTAAAAGCCTTCAGTCCAGAATGCAGAAGAAGTTTTATGAAACCAACGAAGAAGAGGCTGAAAAGAGTTGATTGAAAGGGGATTAATTAAAGTAATTTTAGATTATCTTAATTATTACTGTAATGAGATAATGAGATAATGCGAAAATGAATTGTTTATTTTCCAATACAATAAGTAATTTTTCTTTGTTTATAGGAGGGTAGAGGGGGAGTGAGGTACATATGAGGTACAGATATTTAAAACACTTAAATCATACTTAGATTAAGTATGATACTGAACTCTCAATTAGATTTTGGTATAATTTCCAATTCTTTTAAAATATCCTTTTTAAATCGACTAAATGGTCTTTTTCTAAAATCAATATCTTCGAAATATGCTCCAAACGCTAGCCTGTACAGTTCTTCTTTAGATATTTTTAAGTCACTGTAGGTTTTGTTGGCAAGTATATTTAGATAACGGTCGCTATATAATTGCTTTAATTTTAATAGGTCTCTAAGTTCATCTGTATGTGCATTATAAGCTTCTTCAACTTTAAAAATGTCAATAACTTTTTTCATCGAATCATTCGAGGTGTCTAAGGTTATTTTTAGTCCGTTTGAGCTTTTTTTATCGTAGCCATAACTAAAAGTAAGTTCCCCGTTTGAAATATTATTGATATATGGGTGATAGTGTGTATCAATTTGAAATAATTCATCACTTTTCAAACTACTGTTACATATTGTACAACTTGGAATTAAATTGAAAAAAGAAACAGATAAAAGCGGGAATCTAGTATTTGGAAACCAATGGTCAAATTGAGGTCTCGATAACTTCAATATGCGCCCATCTCTTTTTTCCGAAACTATGGTATTTGTGTATAATCTATTACAATAGGTACAAGTACTTTGATTAAGATTAGTAGCTAATAAATATAAGTTGTAGCTTTTGTCTTTTTTGCTTAATGTGTCATATGAGAAAACCTTTTCAATCTTTTTGTTTATGCTACTAATTCTATTAAAAACTTCAGTTTCTAGTTGAGTACGATCACTTTTATTCTTTTGTAAAGAGGTAATATATATCTTAAAATCATTTGCATTATGCGTTGATATTAGCCTATAAAATGGCTCTAGGTTATTCCAAAGCTCTTGAGGCTTAGATTCTATTATTTCTTTAACCTTTTCTCTGGTCAAATAGTTCATTACTTTTTCAGGTAATTCATGATTGACTTTCTTTCCAGTTTCTTTACAAACTTTACAAATAGAATTATGGCAGTTTTTTCCAGTAAGTCTTTTATACACCAAACAAGTAACACTAAGCACATGTTTATGTAGCGCTTTCTTCTTTTCAACAGATTCAGGATATAAATAAAGCATACTAAGGGTTTATTTCTTTACGTTTATCCTGTAACTCTTTGATACGGGAATCTATTATTTCAGTTTGCATTTGCTTATCTCCTTTAAGTTCGTCGAGCATTTCAGCTAGTTTTATCTGCAAAATAGGTTCGTCGATGAGTGATATAACTTTCTTATTATCTTCAAAAATTTCATTCGAAACCTTATAATTGGGATCACCATACTTTTTCTTTTGCTCGTCATTTATCCAACCAATCACATTGTTAATTTTTTCTTGAGCAAATTCACCAACCAAAGAATCGTCGCCTTCACCTAAAAAAAATGAATCCTCTAATAAATGCGTTATGTTAGCACCAAACGATTTCTTTTTACCGGCTTCTAAACGGCTTAATGGCCTTGATATCCCATCGTTTTTATGAAGATATGTAATATTATGACTAGGTAGATCTGAAAGAGAAAAGGGATCGTGTGATGTAAATATGATTTGAATTGGTTTGGGCTCTGCCTTCACATCCTCGATAATTACAAGCTTGTTCCTATGAATAAGGGGTAATATTTTAATTATTGCATTAATGAATTTTTTTTGCCAAATGGGGTGAAATCCAACAGTAGCTTCATCTAAAAACAGAATATTCGACCGATTTTGACTAAAATCTTCGTTTATAACAAAACTTGATATGATATTTAATAAGGTTTCTTCGCCTTGAGAAAAGGAATATAGAGGGCTAACAATAGCCAACTTGAAATTCATATTTCGAGAAAAATCAGTTGTATAACTATTTTGGTAAATATTTTCTAATTCTTGCTGAATTAAGAAAAATTCCGATTCAATTAGCTCTTCAAGAGTGGAAGAGTTCAATTTTTCCTCAATGGGATATTTCTTTAGCCATTCTATTGAAAGTTTAATAAAGTACTTTGCAGTTGGCACTGAATTTTTTTTTCCATCAGGAATAGAATTTTGAAGCTTCTCAAGCCAACCAATAATATCTTCTACAGAAAAGTTACTATTTATATTACTAATGTAAGCCTCTTCCTTTAAATTGTATTTAGATTGTACTTCATCAATATGAACAAGAATACGAGCCATAACGTAAACCTTTATAGCAGAACTAAGTCGAGAGTTTAAAATTTCGCTTCCTTTCCATCTGTATAAGAAATTCACCTTTTCAATATAGCTATTATCACTGACTCTGTTTTCTAAATTTTCAACCCTCTCTTTATATGGAATGTTTTCATCATCATTAGCTCCAGACAGAATCATTTCTATATCCCATAAGTCTTGAAGCTTTAAGTGCTCCGTATAGATTTTAGCTTCGGCAAGTTGAGGAAAATTGGGATAAATAGTTTCGATTTCTTTAACAAGGTCTTTATCGCCTATAACTCTAAGGTTGTTAGCTAGAATACGTTGGGCCAATTCATCAATACCACGATATTCAACTTTAGCAACATTCATAGTACTTAAACTAGGATTGATATGAGCTAAAGGGTTATAGTAAAGAATATTTGGCGCTTTTTTTCGATTAAAATCAACAGTAAGTTTATCTAAATGTTTGGAATCAAGAGCTTTCTTACTGATAGAAACCCTTAAAGCTTTTTTATCTTTTATATAAACACCCCACCAGGCTTTGTCTATTGTAAAGCGATACTCGTTTTTTACTATACAAGACTCTAAACCGCTTTCAAATATTAGAATAGTTTCAGGATTATTTATTACTTCAGAAATAATAGAAGTCTTACCTGATCCATTTGCTCCTATGATTGCTGAAATCATTGAAATATCCTCACCATAAAAACCATCTATAAAATCTAAATTCTCTTTTCTTGAAATATTAAAATTGCCTTTAAGGTATTTAATGTCATAAAAGTATTTGCCTCCTAAATTAATAGTCGTCTCTTTTCCGAATAATCTATGTTCTTGTATATAAAATGCTACTAATGTCCAATTCATATTAATTAATTTTAGTGATATTAGGTTGATCCTTACAAAACCGCAAACCCTTTACCAACCTCTGCCAACTGATAGAAGTGTTGAAATACCACATCTGTTTTCTGTGAGAAGATATCACGGTCATAACTATCAGGTAAGTCTTTATTTAGGATTTTACTTATTTCTTGTCGCACAATTTCTTGCGTTGTTTTCTCCTTATGCCATTCTTGAATAAGAATTTTATTATTTGAATCAAACAGAATTTGTAGTAAATGTGAAGCTGCCAACTTTACCTTTTTCTCTTCTTCTTTAGTTAACTTCTCCTTTTTCAACAAATCAAAGAGTTCGAGCTCTTCCTCTGTCATTCCATTTTTAGCAGCACGCTCTTGTTCTTCAGATAGGTCTTTAGCTTGTTTTACTAATTCTTCATAAGCTTCTTCTATAGATAAGCTACCTGCGTTATAATCTTCAATTATTTTATCAAATCGTTCTAAAAAAGAGCCTCTGGTAATGTTTTGAGCAAGCATTTGTTTGAGCTTGATTTCCATCAATTCTCGCAAATCTGCAAACGCAATATTTTTATGATGCTTCTCAGGGAAATCTTTTCTCAATTTTGCAAAATCTAGCTTACTTAAATCTACTTGCTTAGAAGTATCTATGATATATCGTTCTGAGGCTTCCCGTAAATCACCTTTACCTAAAACACTCGAATCTAATAAGGTATTTAATTTTAATTTTGCACGTTCAATAGCTTCATCTGCATCTACATTGCGGTCTACTACTTTTTTAAGGTATTCAAGAACGTCTCTATCTTTCTTGATTTTAGGATAGCTATATATTTCAGGTTTTGCTGAATCGTATAAGCCAACTATGGTGTTAACAAACAGACCTAGCTGTTTTCTGTATTCATCTTTTTCTAAGATTTTATCTGCATACTCTTGAAATAGTTCTACTTCTTTAAAACCACGCTCTCCTAAGTTTAAAATAGCATTTATATCTGCATTAAGTGATAAACAATATGCTTTGGCCTCAGCAATCCCTTGTTCTAATAATTCGAGCAGTTCTTCAAATTCTTTAACCGGGAATTCTTCTTCATCTTCAATATTTTTTCCTTTAGTTCCTTCGGCATATGCTGCTAGAGCTTTTTTCAGATTTCGGAACACTCCGAAATAGTCTATTACCAAACCGTTCTTTTTACCAGGCAACACACGATTAGCCCGAGCAATGGTTTGCATCAAGGTGTGATTCTGCAATGGTTTATCTATGTATAGTGTTGATACCGAAGGAGCATCAAATCCAGTCAACCACATTGCCGTTACAAAAACGATTCTATAGGTACTATTAGGATCTTTGAAATAATCTTCAATGTTACGGCCGTCTTCATCCGGATATTCCATCAGTTTGCGGTGTGGAGAAATGTTTAAACCTTCCTTTTCAAACTTTAGCTTTTCTTCAGTTTCAGTTCCCTCCTGACTTATTACGGCACTCATACGGGTCTCATCCATAAAAGCGATAGCACGTTTGTAGCGTTCTATCTCTTCAGGGTTTCGATATTTAGCTATCTTTTTGCGTAGCTCCTTTATCTCTTCTTTTTGCGCAGCTTGTACAAATTCGTACATCCGTACCGCTGTAAACTTATCGATACAAACCACCATAGCCTTCATAGGTCTGCGGTTTTTCTCATCATCTTCTACATCTAAACGATAGGGATAATGCTGTACAATATGTTTGGCTATTTCTTGCAAACGGTCTTCTCTACGTACGACTTGTAAAAGTGTAGAATACTCGCGGTCGAGTTGTTTTTTCTGTTCCTCGGTTAAGTGTTCGTCTTCTAATATTTGAGCTGCATCTCCTACTAAATCTTCATTAATTTGCTCTACTCGTGGTACGCTCTTTTTATAATAGAGCGGTACAGTTGCTCCGTCTTCTATACTTTGAGCAAAATTGTACTCAGACACATAATCTCCAAACCAGTCTTTAGTTAATTCACTGCGCAATAAAGGTGTTCCTGTAAAGGCAATGTACTGGCCATTTGGCATCGCAATACGCATATTTTCTCCGTAGCCTTTGTACTGTGTTCTATGCGCTTCGTCTACAATGACAATCCAGTTATCTCTGTCTGTTAATTTGGGATAGGTTTTCCCTTTTTCAATACCGAACTTATGTATCAATGAGAATAGAAAAGTTCTGTTGGACTGGAGATATTCTCGTAATCGCTTTCGCGAAAGCGGTCTATAATAATTTGCCGTTTGCTCTTTAGTCTCTGTTATGGTTTCTGTCTCCACAAAGTTTCTATAAATCTGGTCGTCCAAATCTTTACGGTCTGTAACAATCATAAAGGACCAATTCCCAGCAACTTTGCGTTGCACTTTTCGTGAAAAGAAAATCATTGAGTACGATTTTCCCGAACCTTGTGTATGCCAAAAAACACCCAACTTTCCTTCTTTATATTCCTTATTTTCTAAAGAAACAATCGCATTATTCACACCAAGATATTGATGGTTTTTAGCAATAATTTTGACTTTATTTTTATGGTAGAGCACAAAATTTTCAAAGTAATCTAAAAGGTTTTTCTTAGTACAAAGTCCTTTTCCAAAGAGTTTTAAGCTTAATCTGTTTTTAGTGTTTTTACTTTCAGCTTCCACTTCCAGACGATTCATCTGGTCGTGAGTGACAGCGGTATCTTGTAGTTTTATCCAAGAAAAGAAATGTTCCCAAGGTGCATTAAAAGCACCCACGCGTGTTTGAATACCATTAGAAATGCATACAAAACAATTGTACCAGAATAGCTGTGGTACATCTCGTTTGTAGCGTCTTAGATTTATATCATATCCAGATTTAATTTTCTCAGTAGCGTTTTTGAGCTCAATCATTACCAGTGGCAAACCGTTTACATATAATAGTAAATCTGGACGTCTGGTAGGCTGGTTGTATTCTGTGCCTATGGACTGATAAAGAATAGACAACTGGCTCATCACAACAAAGTCATTATTTGCTGAGTTTTCAAAATCAATAACTTTTACATAGGTGTTTTCCTCTCTGTTTTCGTGATTTTTGATGGCAACTGGAACACCTGTTTTTATAAGCTTATACACTTCTTTATTGGCTAGTGTAGGCGTCATTATTGCTCTGCTTTTGCAAAGTTCGTGAATGGCTTCATCTATGGCATCAAGTGGCAGATTCGGATTAAGGTCTTCGAGCTTTCTTTTTAAGCGGTCACGCAGCACAACATCTTTAAGACTGTCTCTACCCACAAGCTGTTTTTCCCAAGCGTCTATATGCTCATCATAGTTCAAATTTTCTAAAAAGAACTTTATGTCTGCGTCTTCGATATGTGATTCGTTTAAAAATGCCATACCTTATAGTTCTATTAATCGCTTACAGAAATCGACAGCGATTTCAATTTTATCTTTCTCCTCTGTCTCTTTAAGGATATGAAAAGAATCTTTACCTTCTAAATTGAACTCTTTTTTCAAAGTTTCAAAACCCTTGTGATTCTTGAGATTATAAATTTCATAAGAACCATAGTCCGCATAAAATTCAACTTTAGAAGGTAACGCTAAGCAACTTATGTCATCTGTATATCTACCTGACCAAACTTTAACTTTCTCTGATTTAATACCTTTTTCGAGTAGCTCTTTTTCAATTGATATTAAATATGGATTAATATGATACGATGCCAGTGGTTGTTTTCCCGAATTACCTAAACTATTAATATTAAAACCATCACTATCACCCCAAGTGAATACATTGAATCTATTATAATAACTGGATGTTATCTGGCTATAATTAATGAAATAATATCTCCAATTTCTTTCTTTTGATGAATGATTACTTATTATTTCAGAAATCTTTTCTTTTGTAGATGTATTGCCTGAGGAAATATAATCTTCAAGGAATGCATTAATAGTTTGCTTATTTTGAAGTAACTCCTCTTTATCTAGTGGTGCTAAAATGCGATTCCAGTAACCGTCAGTTCCAAAATATCTTATTTCTCCTAAATTAGAGTAGTAATGCGTTTTTACGGAAAAATCCCCCTTAGTAAGTAAAGCTCTCACTAGTTGTGAATTATTGATTTCATCTAAACTCCATAAAGCATAGAAAGCTTCGACGTATGCTGCTATGTTATTTACTTCGAGATTGAAGACATCAGAAATACCTTGAATGTATCTATGGTCATCTAGTTTGAGTATGGTTTTTTTAGAACGAGGGTGATCTAGTATTACTTTTATCTTATTTTGTTCTGATGCAATTGCATCTTTCGTAAAACCTCTGTAAGAGTTGTTTGTAAAGATTTGGAACGCGCTTTTGGAGGTGTCTTCCTTAATTTTTTTAATATATTCAAAAACAAATTTGGAATAGTCGAAGAAACTAGGCAAACGAAGATTTGATATTATTTCTATCCTTTTTGATGTGTTTGCTTGCCTTACTCTTAGTAATAGATTTCTTAATATCCGAGTAAAATCTGTAATTCTAGAATCTCCAGTGGTTGAACTCGTTTCTATACATAAATGTAATATCCCAAATAGCAATACGCGTTGCTGAACATCAAAAGAACTATTTGAAAATGATTTAAAAAATAAATCAGTATTATTTTCATCGAAAAGTAGAACCCTATCTTCTTTATAGTATTCAGTGCTAAAAATGGAATTAAAGAAATCCTGAATGTTATATAAGTCTGATAAAAAATTGAGTGAATTAAATAAAAAATCAACATTTGACTTCTTAAAGTAGGTTCTTTTCAGAGACTCAAAATTCCTTTCAAAACTACTTTCATTATTCTGAGTATAATGAAGCATTTCTGCTATGTAATAGAAGAAATTAAGGAAATTACTATCTAAAGAACTTTCAGTTTTTTCTCTATAATCCCAGAATAAGTCTGTCCATTTACCATCTACGAGAAAGGCAAAATATTGCTGGTAAGTAACTTTACTGTTTTCATAAGTTAATTTTTCATTGAAGTAATCTGTTTCTTTTTCATTTAATAGCTGAGAGAATATGGCCTTAAAATTTTCAAATGGAGTAAGAGGTTTTCCTCTTGAATTCATTTTAATATATAACTCGTCAGTAAGCTTAAACTCAGTTGATTTTATATCTATGTAATCAAAGGTTATGACGTTTTGATTGGTTAATTTATACCAACCGTTCTCACAACCTTTTAATTTTTCGTGAATTGTGTCGAGCATTATAAGCATTGCCGTTATGGTTGGGTCGTTCTTCCAAGATGACATAAACCAAGGCATATTAATAATAGTATCTTTTAATGAATCGCTGATTTGATTCACATCTATTTCATTGGATACTAATTTTTCACAAAAGCGAGTAGATGAGATTCTTGTCTCATACGTGAATTTTGAAAGTATGTTAGGGATTGTATTTTCCTCGTTAGAATAAAGAATACCTTCTTTACAGGCAAAATACCAATGTAACAGCCATAAGGTTGTAAGGCGTTGCTGTCCATCCAACGGTATAAAATCGGTTTTATCCTTTTCACTTTCAGAATTATAGCCGTATACAAAATCGAGATTTAATTTTTCATCTTCATTATAAATTATTTTTTTTATCTTTTCAATAAAGCTGTTTCGTAAATCTTTCACAGAAGTTCTACCTTGAGCATAATCTCTTTGAATTAGAGGAATCTTGACAGTATTATTTTCTAATAATTGATATAAGGTGTAAGTCATAGATTTAATCTTTTACAAAGTTTTTGTACGTTTTCTTTATGCTTTTCAAATATCCTTTGCGGTCTTGTTTCGACCAATAGGCATTATTTTTAGGATAATCGGTATAAGCTTTAAGGAATACGTTTCTTGAGCAAATAGGTATGTAAAATCCTTGAAGTTCTCTCTTTTTTATTTTTTCTCTCTTTACATCAAACACGGAATTATTTAATTGACTATTTGTGTTTTTATCTAAGAGACATAAATTTTCTATCAGATGTGCATTAGCCTCATTTAGACCAGATTCTGCATTCATCAACTTGTAAACTTCATTATAAATAGCATCGAATGTTTCTTTTTCTAAATCTTCATTTTTAAGTGCATTTTTCATTCGCTTCAAAAGCTCTTTGTAAGAAGGCTTATTAAGATTTTTTAAAGACTTGATGTGGTCTCTTAACCAAGTATTTTGATGGTCTGCGTTTGATATTGAATTCGAGTTCTGAGCGTGAATGTGCTCTAAACTCCATTTTTCATTTCCAGTCGTTTTTTTATATAAATGAAATGGAAATTTTGCCTTTTCCTTTTCAGAGTTTAGAGTGCTTACTACATTATGGAGCAGAAGAATGCTGGTAATTAATGGCTTATCATTACTACTATTATCTTCATTTTCGTAGCATAAATCTTTTAAGCCTATTTTCACATCTTCACCGTTCTTGTTCCTTCTAACTTTAGAAACACGAATAATTTTTCCTATTTCGTCTATTAAGTATTCCTCAAAGGCATCTTTTGTCAAACTTTTTGATTGAGTGATTAATACGTCAATTATCGATATGCTTTTTAATTCAATTAAGTAACCGATATAATGGTATAATTTTCGGTTATTAAACCACTCTTTATAATACTCAAAGTATTCAATGACTTTTTCCCAAATATGTTTTACCGCATCAATTCTTGAAAAACCTTCATTTGAAATTATATCGTCTAAATATTTAGATAATATTAAAAACGTTGCGTGCTTGAAGTTTCTAGATTCAAAGTATTTTCTTTCCTTTAAAATCTTGTTAGCAATTGCATCAAATATAAATTCGATATGTGTCGCTTTTGTATTCTCAGTATTATTCAAGAAATACCAAAACTCTTCATTCTGTAAGGTGTACTCAATATTGTCCCATTCTGAAGCGATCTGAAACAATCTCATTTTATTAAAAGGCAATTCTTCTTCAGTATATTTATCACTTTGTAGCACTAAGGCTTTAATAAGCTCTGCGTCTGTAAGCGCTATCTTACCAACATTAAGGCGGATGAATACGTCTATAGGATTTGTTGTCTCTGCTACTTCATACCAGATAAAGCGTATGTTTTTGTTACCTACATCAGTAATATCTAGAAGAATAGGAATTAGTTTATTCTTTGCTCCTGCGTGACTTGAAAACCATTTTTTTATATAATCGTAGCTATTAGAGATGTGATAAAAATCAATATTTGAGTCATCTATTCCCGCCTTGAATTTGCCTTCTTCTAGATAGATTTCGCTTTCTGGTCTAGTCTCATAGTTGAGTGTAAAAAGTTCTTGATTATAACCATCTTCAAACCGTCGCTCTTCTAAATAAGTAATTATGAGAAAAAGCGTTGTGAGTCTCTGCTGTCCGTCAAGAACGTTATAAGAGTCTTCTCGTTCTTTTGTTTTCTGAACAACTATAGGCTGTAGACAGTAAAACTCGCCATTATTTGCAGTTTTTGAAAAGTACCATATATCATCCAGTAGCTCTGTTACTTCTTGTTCTTCCCAACGATATCCTCTTTGATAATGAGGTATCACAAAGTCTTTTTCAAATAATTCTATAAACGCTGTCGTACTGCTCATTATTCTATTTAATTTATATTGGGCAACAGTCTGTTGCTCAATTACTCTTTGTTAGTTTCATAAACCGCTGCTGGCTCTGCAGCTGTTCTTATTGTTTCTTTTTGCTCATAGGACTCATTGAGCAAATGCTCCACAGACAACTTACCACTTATTAAACGTGGCAATAGTAAATCACGGGTTTCTTGAAGGACTTGGTTTTTTGCTCCCAAAGTTTGTATTTCATCATACATAGGAGCAACTATACTATCAAAGTTATTCTGAACATCAACTGGCGGAATGAAAATTTTAGTAGCTTCAATAAAATCCTCAAATTGATAATTACTGATACCAGTCGATTGAACTTGAAATACTTTTAACTCTCCAGTTTTATGCATTCTATTAAGTAGCTCATTAATGTAGATTGGAGAGACTAAACTTTCATCAACTCGTAATAGTTTACAAAAACTAGCGCAGATTACTGGTGCATCAAATCTATCCAAAGCAGATTTTGAAATAAAGCAAGTACGACCTAGAGACTGAGATTCTGTACCGCCTGAGACTTCAAAGATGATGTCATTTGGTTCACAAACTCGACTTGATAAATTTGAACTCGTATGATATCTTAAAACATCGAAGTTTAGCGTTCCTTTATTGAATTCTGGAAAATCTGTTCCTCTAATTACGTGAGCAGGAACTGTGTTTTTTCCTTTTGGATATTCTTCTCCCCAACCACCACCAATGTAGTGATTAAGACATTTTCTCAGTTTTAGTTTCTTCGATGTCTCAAAATTAAAATTTTCATACCCAAGAAAACGCAAGCGCACAAACCATTCTTTATAGATTTCGCTTGCCATTTCTTCTAGAAGCTGGATGCGCCGGTTGTTGTTTTCTATAAGGTCGTCGTAGTTAGAAAGGATTGAGGCTATTTTTTGTTGAATAGGTAATTCAGGATATCTAACTTTAATTGTCTCGCAATCCCCAATTCTAAGATGTTCAACCGTAGAACCTGAGCCATAAGACAAAATTTGACTTTGCATAAATCCGTCCTGAAACGCATAATAGAGAAATAATTGATCCATAACTTTGGGATTCGCTCTATATTGAATCAATCTTTGACCTAAAAACACGTTATCATCTGACCTAAGTAAGCCTACCTCTCCCAAAGGAGCTTCTCGTGTAAAAATTATATCATTCTTTTTTGGCTTCTTCCGTCTAGTCCATTTGCGGTAAGTCTCTTCAGTAACGTATCTTACTGTTTCGATATCTACAAATCCTTTTTTGACATTAGTTGTTCTCAACATCTTAAAAGGAGTTTCATAATCGACAAACGGTGCTGTCTTATTCACACAATCGATAATCTCTTTACAAACTTCATTCAAAGGCGCTGTAGTATATTTCATAATTACGCAATCAGTTCTTTCAAATTTCTAAATATTGAAAGCTCTAATGTTTCTGAGTCATTTTTCAATTCACCAAGCAATTCAAAATTATTTTTTAGCCTATCATTAAATTCTTCTTGAGTAATTTTATCTGATTCAATCTCCACGCCAACATAACGACCAGCATTCAACGAGTAATCCTGTTCCTCTACATACTCCACTCTACCTGCTAATCTACACAAGCCCACCACATCTTTATATTCCGCTTCTGGGAAACGGTCTTGTAGCCAAGTAATCTGCGCTACCCAATAAGCTTCTTGTTCTATGGCTTCTATATAAACCTGTAAGGCTTCTTCCAGCGGTTTATCTGCTCGTGAGAGGTTGTGATTGGACCATTGTTTGTCACTTTTGAGCCTTAGGTTTTTATCGGCTATTTTATATAAGTCGGTAATTTGTTTTACATCTTCTTTCATGGTATTTAATTGCTCAGCGTTTTGTGCTACCTGTGCTTGTAAAACTTCTCGTTGCTGGCGCTGCTCCTTATTAGTTTGTGGTGTTCTTGCATTCGCTAAAGCGGTAGGATCATTAGTACCCTTATTGCTACCTAGCACTTCGACTGGGCTCAGCACAGGTTTAGTGAGTTCAAAAGATTCCAGTTTGTTGTAAAAGTCAGCTTTGGTAAGCGTTTTCTTTTTTGCTGGGGTGCGTTTTTCTTCTTTAGATGTTTTCGCGTAAGCGGTAAGATTATTTACCAGTTTATTTAATTCTATTTCTAAGCCTTCTTTATGCGGTAGTACGGCTTCACTTGCGGTAAGTGATTTTGTGATGTAGTGGCTAATTAATGACAGGTAACGCTCTTGCTCGCCACGATATAAACGTACGATAGCGGCAAGGTTGAGTTGATTTTCTTCTGTCCACTCACGGTGTGCGCGGTCTATCTGTTTATATACATTGCGGGCATCTATAAAAAGAATTTTATCCTTTCGGTCGGTCTGCACTTTTGCCTTATCAAAAAACCAAAGCGTAGCCGGCAGCGTTACGGTAAAAAACATATTAGACGGCATACTGACCATACAGTCAACAATGCCGCTATCTACTATTTTCTTGCGTATGTCGTACTCTGAGTTGCGGGCATCGCTGGCACTGTTAGGCATTACAAATCCTGCGCGTCCTGTAGCATTAAGTGAGGTAGCAAATAGCGAAATCCATAAATAGTTAGCATCACTTATTTTATCGTCCTTTTTCCCTTTATTTTTAGGTAGCCCATAGGTGTAAAAACGTGGGTCGTTTTTCACGGTACTTTGCTTTACAGACTTGACGTTAAATGGCGGATTTGCCATAACATAATCAAAGGCGCCATAGCTGTTATGTGGGTCGTTTTCATACGAGTTGGTTTCAAAAATCTCACCGCGTAGGTTATTTACCAGTAAGTTCATCTTTGCCAGTCGTACGGTCTCGCCCATATATTCTTGGCCGCATACATAGATATCATTTAGGTCTTGGTTTGCTTCTCTTATAAATGAGCCAGATTGTACAAACATCCCGCCGGAACCACAAGCTGGGTCATAGATTTTACCTTTGTATGGTTCAATAACTTCTACAATAAACCGCACCACAGAAGTTGGCGTAAAGAACTCACCACCTTTTTGTCCTTCACTCAAAGCAAATTTGCCCAAGAAGTATTCATAGATTTTCCCAAAGACATCTCCAGAGGCATCTTTAGGAATGTCGCTAAAGCTTTTAAGCAATTGCGGTAGTATATCGACTTTCTTTTTTTCTATTTCAAAATAGGCTTCGGTAGGTAGTACGTCCTGAAACTTGGCATCTTGATATTTTTCAATACCTATCATTGCATCGCGCAAAGCTTCCGCCATTTTGATCTCGCCCGGAAGATCAAGCAAATATTCGAAACGGGCATTTTCTGGCAGGTAGAATCCACAGGTTGCAATGGCGATCTTATCAATACTGCGCTCTACACGAGTACCTTTTTCTGCCATATATGTTTTCAGAATTTGGGCTTCATTCTGCTTGTATTTATTATCTGCAAACTTGAGAAAAATGAGTCCCAGTATTGGTACTGCATAATCTGCTGCTTTAAGACCACCATAGGCACGTAGTGCGTTTGCACTATCCCATAACTTATCTTCTAGGTCTTTTAATTGTTCGTTAGTCATTAGTTGTTTTGTTCGGTACGATTTATTCTCTGACGTCAATATTTATGATTACATCGATTTCATTTAAAATCTCTAGCAAGGTTGCTGTATGTTTTGCGCATAAGCATTGTCCATATTATAGCTTTTGCCTAGCTGCTCAGCTAGAGAAATCTGCTTAATACCTTTTTCCAGAAGTACTTTAATTAGGATCATTGAATTACGTTATATTTTATGAAAAATCTGCAAATAGCGGTCAATTTATATTCTAGTGTTTATTTTAAAAACTTTCTCAAATCTCTGCTTCCGTGCAGCACTCTAACAATCCTTAGATGATTTTTTAGAATGCGATAAAAGATGATGTGAGAAGCGTAGGGGAGACTGTAGAGTCCATCTTTAATCTCTTTACGCTTTTTACCTATTTCAGGATTTTTTAAAAGAAGCTCAAAGTGAGCACGCAATTCTATTAAGTAATTTAGCGCTTGATCTTCTCCAAATTGGAGAACTCCGAACTCATAAATAGCGTCAATATCTTCTTGGGTTTTTTTAGATAAGATATAGTGATCCATCACGGTTTTTTCTTAGCTCCAATAATCTCATCCATAGTCATCGAACTATCCGGGCCATCCCAGCCCAATTCAATTTCCTTTCGTAAATCTTGGATAACTTTTTCGCGATAGATGCCGTGAAGTCTTAAAGCATCTCGTATGACCTCGCTATTATTTTGGTATTCTCCAGAAGCAACTTGCTTCGTGATATACTCTTCCTGTTTTTTAGTGAAACTAATATTCATAACAAATTATCTATATTTGATAAATATAGATAATTTAACTAAAAAGTAAAGCTTTACTCAGGATTTTTGCGATCGATCAAAAGTGCATTTCCGAAATATCAACATATTCAAGGGTAGTATTTCAGAATATGTTATTTTAATGAATACGAGTTTTTAAATACGCTAGCCTTGGAAACTTGAAAATTTATGATTTTTCCAAAATAGCCATTAACTTATGATTGAGATATAATTTTTCCTTACCTACTTTTTCCGAAGTTAAAAACCCTGCTTCCTCTAAAGCCATTAGATAATTACCAACTGTCTTTGGTGTACCTAATTTCTCATCAATTAAGAATTGACGTTTCGTGTAGGGCAATCTGAATACTATTTCCACAAGTTCTTTTGTGTAAACATTGGGTAAGGTCTCTTTAATTTCAGTTGTCATCTGCTGCATTAAATCAGTTACGTCTTTTAGACGTTGCAATCCTTTATTGGCTGTAAATTCTACCATTTCAAGCATATAGAGTATCCAGGATTCCCAATCATTATTTTCGGTAACATCACGTAGCTTCTTGTAATAATCTGCCTTATTCTTAATAATATACTCACTTAAATAAATAGCGGGCATATCTAATAATTTTTCAAGTTTTAAATATAGTAATAAGAGAATACGGCCTGTTCTCCCGTTACCATCACTAAAAGGATGTATGGCTTCAAATTGGTAATGCATTAGAGCCATTTTAATCAATGGGTCTAGATTATCTTCTCCATTGATGAAGATTTCTAAATTTGCTAGTTTTTCTCTTATAACTTCTTCTCCTGCCGGTGGAGTATAAATTATTTCTCCTTTACTGCTTTTTAGAGCAGTTCCTGATGTCGTTCGAATACCTGCTGTATTTTTTTTAATACTTTGTACTATTTCAATGCATAGATTAGTACTAATAAATGGGCGTTCTTCTATGTCTGCCAAACTCTTCCAAAGTGCTTCTTTGTAACTGATAACCTCTTTTGTTGCCGGGTTTCCAAGCTTTTTATCAGCAACTATAGATCTATAGAGATCATCATTAGTTGTTACAATGTTTTCAATTTCAGAACTAGCTTTTGCTTCTTGTAAATGAATGGTATCTAAAAATAATGTGGGATTAGGCAAGTTAGTGAGCATACCATTTAGCTGGGCTAATGCTCTACTGGCATCGATAGTCTTTCGCAATACTTTTACAGTTTCCAAATTGATTTTTGGAGGTAGAAGTGGAAGCTCATTATAGGGTATATCTCGATTAAATGCTGTCATTTTGAATAGAAGTACTATTTACTTGCGTTGCGTTAACGAGCGTAAATATAGTGAAAAATTACCCTTGTTTAATATTTAGGTGTAATGATTACCCTCGTGTTGTTACATTATATTAGAATAAAGTATTTTTAATTTTCAATATAAAAAACCGCCAACTGGCGGTTTCCGAAGCAAAAATTGTATTTGTTTTTTAGGTTACTGAAGTGTTACCTTAAAATTATAAGCATTAATCACAAAGCTTCCCTTAATATTTTAAAAATAATGAAGCAAATTAAATGCGCTATTTTAGATAATCTTTTACAGCTTCAATAAAAGCCTTTCGCAAATCTTCTCTAGAGTTAGCTTCATAAGTAACAAGATCATTTGTTTCAAGAATCTTCCCATACCAAATTCCATCCTCTGAACTGTATTCAATAGAGCCTTTGTAGTATTTATAGGTTAAATAGCTCTCCATAATTTTATTGTCCTGATTTTTAAATTATTTCTCTCTCTTTTAAAATAGAGTCATTCTCAGTGATTTTAATAGTATTGGTTCATAGATACTGTCCCAAATTTGTTGCAATCCTTTTTATTTCCGTAATTCTTTTTCGGTCATTTTGGGATCATATTTTTTCCCATCTTTGTCAAAATTCCATACATTAGAAACTTCACGCAATTCTGGAAATACAGTTTCTCCTGAATTAACTTTTTCCTTACTATTCTACGTAATTTACGGTTTGCGGCTTGTTTATTTTCCTTTTCAAATTTCACAGTGGTAATTCCGTGAATTTTAGTTTTAATTCTTGAACGACTCATAATTTCATCTATACCTTAAAATAATTCTCATATTTTGGGATTATTTCATCCTCTCTAACTTTAGTTAAATGTTGTAAATAGAAATAACAAGCTTGATGTTGAAAATCGACAAACCTCATTTTTCTAGTATCGCAATACAGCATTATATCTTTTTTTAGTTCTGGTGAAAAACCTCTTATAGGATAGTAAATTGGAAAATATGTTTTTGGAATGCCATGATGATAATTGCCACAGACATCAATCCCAATGTTCAATTTAAATTCTATTCCATAAGCTTTCTGTTCTTCAATAAACTTTTTAATTAAACCAATGCAATTACCGCCTCTAAATTCATTGATGCCAGCAAAATTTTTAGTCCAAGTAACTTCTGGATCATATGCTTTTGTAATGGCTAAAAGATTACGTTCTAAAAGAACAACGTTTTGAGATCGTTGATTAGAATATATTCTTGATAAGTAATGATCTACAACGAGACCAGTTTCATTTTCCAACCTAGTTATTCTTGAAGAAATATTTTTGGTTATACCAATTTTGATGAAATCATATTTCTGAAATTTTAAAATGTATAATAACTGCTTCATTCCTTTAAATTAAAAAAGCGTGGAACTGAACTTACAGGTCTTTGAGGTCTCGCCAGAAACCCATCCACCAAGTAAGAACAGCCCACGCACGAACGTGGGCGTCTTAACAACGATTTGGTGGAATTTAAAAACCTGGCGAGTTTCAAGACCTAATCAGAAGCTAATCGCTTTATATTATTATGTGTTTACCTTATTAAGTATTTTCTTATATATGGAGTTTTGTTATACAAATTTACTCAAACTTTAGGGTTTGAATTACCCACTAAAAATCTATTTCAAATAATAATTCTCTTTCTTTTATTCCCTTCTGCTCGGGTTTAGTTTAAAAAATAATAAAATTTTTAAATCATATTTTCTAAATTTAATGACACCTCAAATGCTACCAAATGTATCAAGAAACCATTCAAGATGTCAATCTCTCTTATGATCAAATTTCATACAAATACTCAGGTTCTGTTCAGCTTGAAGAGATATTACACTTTCTTGATTTAGCCTTCCCTAAATGGAAAACCAATGGTGGCTTGGGTGCATTTGCTCCAGAGTTTGTGATTTGGATTTTGGATCATAGTTTTGAATCCTATCAAAATGATTCATTTTTTGAATTTTTAAAATTTGTTTACTTCGAGATTGCTGAAGAATATCCAAAATATAAAGAGTCTCAAGCTTTCTCATTTGATCTTGAATGCATAGAATGCTTCCCTGAGGACTCAGAGGCTTTTTACGAGGCTTTATCAGATGATGAATATCAAGTTCAGCTAGAAAAATATAAAGCGAGCAGAAGGGAAGAAAATGTATTTTCATTTAATTTTTAAACTACTTTCCTTTTATATATTCTTTAATACATTTAGTAGTTAGATCTTTAAGACTTATGTCTTCCTTTAGAGCAATTAACTTAAAATCCTTTAAAAGCTTCTTTTCAATCCAAAAAGAGAACTGAGTTTCATCTTTAGGAGGTTTTATTGGGCTTATTTTTTGAATTGGTTTGGGACTATCCTTGACTTTATTTATTAAGCCACTTAATTCTGTACTTTTTTTCATATTAAAAATAGCATTATATATTTCTAGAGATCTATAATTGTAGAAACTTAGATTCTTATAATTATAGTAAGAGCTTTAGTATCTCTTCAGATAACTTATTTACCTGTATCGTAGCCTTTTTATTTTCATCTACACCTTGGTTTAAGATAGATCGCGTGTAAACTACTAAATCACTAATATGGTTCTTAGCTATATTAACAGGCTGCAGCTTTTCTAGTTCAACTAAGATATCTAATGTAAGTGTAGTGTTTGGCTTTATCATATTTAGAACAATCAAACATTTATTCAACGAATTGTTTTCATTCATAATTGAAACTGTAGCTTGGATTGCCATCAAATCTAAAATTCCGGCTTTGGTAGGTATAACAATTAAATCTGCTAGGGTAACTAACCAAGATAAATGGTTCGTTAGGTAAGGTGGTGTATCAACGAACACAAAGTCTGCTTTTATATCTCTTATTGATTTTTCACTAATATCACTAGAATAAATATCAATACCTGTAACTATAGATTCTAACTGAGCCAAACTTCCTTGTGGATCCATATCTACAATAGCGACCTTGCTAGCTTGTGAAAAGTTAATAGCCAGGTTAAACGCTAATGTACTTTTTCCAACTCCCCCCTTTTGGTGCGTTATTAAAATTATCTTTGCCATATTTTATTTGCGTCGTATTTGATATTGATTCTTTTCTTGGCTTTCATAGCTCAATAACTTTTCAATCCCTTTAAGTGAAAGTTTTCTATCGATATCAGAGCCTTTTTTTTGAACACCATTTTGATCAATAAATGAAATTCCTCGGCCTATTTTAGTTTTAATGTTTTCGTTTTTAAGATGAAATATTACGTCTTCCATCGAGTCCGAAATGTCAATAGCCTTTAGTATAGCTTCTTTTAAATCATGAACTCGTTTGTCAGCGGAGATAAATTGTTCTTGAGCTTTTATTTTTTCAAGCTTCCTATCTACTTGTCTTAGCTTATATTTCCGCTCTATTTCTCTACAGAAATCTAAATTTTGATAATGAGTATAGCTATCGGAAACAGCTAAGTTGTTATCCATAATCCGGCTAGCAACTATATGAATATGTTCTCTTTCAGAATTTTCTTCGTGTATATAGGCAGCGTACATATTATCCTGAAAACCAATTTTTCTAGCATAACTTTCAGAGATGTTTATCCAATCTTGAGTGCTAAGTTTCCCTTTATCCTCTGGAGCTATTCTAATTTTTATATGAAACGATTTTTTTTCACAGCGATCGTTAAACCTTTCTTGAAGCTTCATATCTTCAAATATTTGACTGGCTTCTCCAAAGCATTTATTAGTTGTCAAAACTTCTCCTCCTTTTTTGCAGTAGGATAAGGCATTACTGGTGTGTGATATGGATTGAAGTTTTGCAATCATTCTTGTAGTTTTTGTAATTCTGACTTAAGAGATTCTCTCTTTAAATGAATTTCGTATTTGGACCTTTGTCGATTGAGAAAATTTATATAAGTAGTGTCTCTTCTTTTAATATCATTAATGATGTTAGTCAATTTGGAGGGATGCATATTTTCGGTTTTATAATTACTAAAAAAGACATAATCATAAAATAGCTTGTAACTTTCTAAATCTTCTTTTAAGACACTTCTTTCATTCAAATAGCCAGGGACGTATTTAAAAAATGGGATGCAAATTAGGATTAGCGTAATAAGAGATAATAACAATTTGGAGGTAAAAGGAGAGTCCTTTCCAAAAAGTGTATATTGAGAATTGTGCGTTTCATTAACAACAGGCTCTCTATTTAAGATTAACTCTTTAATATTTTCAGAATAGGATTCCAAATTCTCTTTTATATACTTTTCTTGATGTATAGTAAGTAAATCAAATTGTCTTTTAGATTGATCTTTTTGTTTTTCAATGAGGATTTTGAGATCATTTTGAGTGATAACAAGCTGATCAGTTTTTGCATTTGATTTCTCCAATTCATCAAAGACTTGTTGCATTAGTTTTAAAGTAAAATCTTGATTATTTGACATGCTTATAATTGAGATTTGATTTGGAGTATGTGATTGTTTATTGCGCTTATTTGATCGAGGACTGTTTTTTGATCAGCAATCATAAACTTCGCTCCAGAGTTTAGTTTTCTGGATATTTGATTAAGATTAACTCCTATTTTAATTAATTCGCCACTATACTGCTTAACGTCTATATTAGTTTTACTGACTTCTAAAATGGGTTTTCCTAATTTTTCAAGGACACAATTTCTAACAAAGAATGATGTTCGAACTTGTAAAATATTGCAGTGATTATTGAGTAGTTCTTTGTCCTGATTGGATAAATAAAAAATAACTCTTGATTTATTATTTGAATTCATTTTTTTTGAATTTATATGTTGAAATTCTATGAGCAGCTTTTGCTGCGAATAGCCAGGCTGGGTAAAAGTGTGCACGGAGTGTACACGTTGCCCACGACTGGCTACGCTCAAACCACTTATTCTTTTAAGTTGACTAAATAATCATTTAAGTCTTCGTGACCCGAGTAGTGCCCGCTGCAGTCTAACACTTTTGAATTAGCTTTTTTCTTAATGAAATCAAGAGTGTTTTTTCCTGCAGTATCATTATCGAAGAATACTTTTAATGTGCTATACCGGTTTAATAATTCTTCAGTTTTTTTTATTAGGGAAGTGCTATTTAGGATAATAAAATCTTCATTAGGAATTTCTATTTTCAGAGTCAAATAGGATAAAAAATCTGACCAGGATTCAAAAAGTGCTCCCGTTTGTGACTGGTTTAAAATTGTTGTAATTGACTTTCTGCCTAAACACCCTTTGAAAAATTTATTTCTGACCTCAAAGCCTCCTAAGTCATTTTCAAATGCAATAGTATAATAGGTCTTAACCTTGTTCTTAGATTTTGCTTCTAAAGTATTCACAGAGTAATGCAATTCTTTACAATATTTCTGAGCAAGTGAAACATCAACTTTTCGGCTGTGTAAATAGCTAATTAATGCGGGCTTCTTAATTTTATTAATACTTACAATTTCATAGTTCTTAGCTGCTTTACGCTTTGATTGTTCGGGCTGTTGAAAAGAAAAAAATTCACTTTCTTCTTTAAGAAATCCCAAAGCTTCAGAAACAGTGCAATTTCTGAGGAGTATTATGAGGTCAATCACGTTTCCTCCACGTCCTTCCCCGTGGTCATACCAGCGGTTTAATACTTTAGAAACTTTAAAAGAGGCTTTTGTTTCAGATCGAAATGGAGAAAAGTACCAGGACTCTTTGTCTAAGTTTCTTTTTGGGAATAAACCTATTCTTGAAAGAACATTTTCAATGGGGATATTTCTAGCTGTTTTGCAGTCAAATCTTTCTTTTTTCATTAGCATATTTTACTTTCTTCTGGGTTCGCCAGACATTTCTATGAAATTGAACATTTCAAAAAACCTGTCATATACCCGTTCCCCATATTCCTTGCGAATTTCTTCGGGTTTTAAATTTGAAGTAATAAAGGTTTTGACAGTGGTGTTCTTCAGCGAAAAATATCTTAATTGAAGTATTTCAGCCATAACATCAATAGTATTTCCAAAGTGTTTTAATTTTCTTTCAGCTCCTAAGTCATCAAAAAGAATAGGCCCTCTGGAGTTTTTTAAATAAATTGAACTATCGTTTGGTGCTAATTGATTAGGCCGAGATAACTCTTGCTGAACTTCATTTACTAAACTGATGGTATGGATAGTTTTGATTCTAAAGCTTAGACTTTTTTGATTTTTTGAAATGTCTTCTAAAATTTCAAAAAGTAAACTTTTTCCAGTTCCTGCGCTCCCGTATAAATACAACCCTTTGTAGATCTTTCCTCCTAACTTTTTCAAAAGCTCAAGATCTGAGAAGTAAGCAACAAAAAAATCTATAGCAAATCGATTGTGTTGATCAATTTCAAAATTCCTTTCTTCTTTTTTTCTCAAAAGCTCATTTGCTTTAGAAATAAAGTAGCTTTTAAATGAATCATTTTTCGTCATAATTATCTCCTTGGTGTTGGATTTTGACTAATTGAATTTTTCGTTTCTTGTAAACTATTAGTGTTTTTATTTTTTCCTCTTTTTATTTGTTTATAGTTAGTATTAGTAAGTGTCGTAGTATTTCCGTCACGGAAATTTACCGTGTCCGTTTTTTTCTGTGACGGAAAATTTCGTGTCTTTTCGTCTTGAGAATTCTTTGCTTCAAGCCCATTTATGCTTAGGTATGGTTCGGGGTATAAATGATAAATCCTAGATTTAAATCTCCCATTTTCGATTTCTTGCTCTTCAATGAAAATCCATCCTTTTGAAATAAGTTCATTTCTGTATTTTCTGAAAGTATCTGGATGCATTCCTAGAGATTTACAAAGTTGATTGGTGTAGAATTGCCAATCACCCGGTTTTTGAGATAGATAAATGTATAGAAATCTCGATCTGTCAGACATCGACGTATCTTCAATCAATTTATTGGGAACTATGGTGAAATTCCCTCTGGTATGATTACGAAGCTTATCCATAAAAAATCTTATTAAGAGAAATTTTGTAAAGGAATTTTGTTCTCGTTTTAAGAGCTATTTTTCTAAGGTTTGATTGACCTTTTCTATTTTCTTCTCCTTTTACTTTTTTGTAAACCCGTATACTTGCTTTACAGTTAATTTTTTCTGGAGTTATTAATGTAATCGTTAGCCTTATCCTCGATCTGAGATTCAGATTGGCTTTTGTTTTGAAGAAGCCAGGCATCAATTTCTGTCTTTTCAAAAAATAAGGACTTCCCATTCGGTTTTGAAAATGGAATCACATTGTTATGTACAAGTTTGTAGATATAAGACCGCTTGTAGCCTGTGTAGTTAATTAAGTCTTCTACGGTAAGAATTTCTTTTGCAGAACCAATAATTAGTTTTTCTAATCGGTTCAATTTCTCAAGGATTAAATGGTTTTCCATTGCTTTCTATTTGTGGATTAAAGAAAGCAAAGGTTGGCAATGTGTATGACGGAAAACGCTAAAGGTTAACGTTGGTTAACCTTTTTATTTTCAAGGTTAACCTTTTTATATATCAAAGCAACTTTCAATCTTTTCTTTTTCTTTAGCACCGGAACTATTTCTGGAATATGCAGACTTCATAGAGTCGTAATTGATTGTGCCATTTTTATTTTCAAATATTTGAATCATATTTTTTAAGGTGAAGCCTTTGCTCCCTTCTAAGATTAGATCAAAAAATAATCTCGATTCTATATTATCCATTTCAATTTTGAATAAAGCTTGTTCTGGAATTTTTTTATCAAAGAGACTATTCGTAAAAAAATCATAGTCTTGAATGACTGGATCGTTTTTTAAAGATGTAATCAAATTTGCGTCAATTAAATTATCATATAGTTTTCTGTAATTTTCCTTGTTTTCCCATTTAGGTTGGAATCTCTTCTTATCCGCCTTTAGTAATTTTTTCTGAATCTCTGGAATAAATTTTTTAGTGAAGGTTTTTGTCCAGGTAAAAATCAGTAATGAGGTCGAGAGCCAAAAAGCAACGAAGAGAAGACGAAGAAGAAAAACTCGCCCTCCTTCAAAATAATATTTTTCTCCAGGATTTAATATATTGTAAAAGCTGAAAATGTTTAGGAATCCAAATGTTAAATAAAAAAATAACCTAGGTCTTTCAATATGTTTATCAAATTGAACAAGCCTTTCAAGATTGAACATAAAATGACTGAAATAGCTCCATATCACTCTCAATTCTAATATAAAAAGGAGACCGCATATAAAAGCCATTAAACCAATGGTTAACAAATAAAGTTTTTTAGAATTTGTAAATTCTAAAATAAAGGAAAACATTAGAGCTACACCTATTATGATAAATGGTAATAATTTAAAATATATCTTTTTGTTCATAAATCAATATTTAGTAGTGGTATCAGTTCAGAAGCTTCTTTCATTTTCTGATCTACAATCTTTGCATAGATAGCTGTAGTTCTTATTTCTCGATGTCCTAAACGCTTGGATACGGTATATATATCAGCACCGTTTTCTAGTAAGAGTACGGCATTGGTATGCCTGGCACTGTGGAAGGTAATGTGCTTAGAAATACCGGCTCGATTGCACCAGCGAACTATCTCGTTATTATATACTGCTGAGTATTTTAAACCTACAAATACCCTATCAGTAGATTCTTTGCGGTTGCCTAAGAAATCACGCGCTTGTTTAGAAATATATAGATATTCTACACCATCAGTTTTTTCTTGTCGAAAATTAATACGGCTTGTATCTTCTTCGTCTCTAACTTCAGACCATTGCATTTTATTAATATCAGACCATCTTAAACCCGTTAAACAGGAGAAGAGAAATGCAGATTTTAAAATTTCATATTTACAAGGTGTTTTAGCTAATTTCTGCACCTCTTGAAAAGTAAGGTACTCTCTCTGGCTTTCTGCTTGCTCAAAAGATTTAACCTTACTCGCAAAATTTATAGACAAATATCCTTCATTAAAGGCAGCTCTTAAGGCTGCTTTAAACTTGTTAAAATAGGAATACTTAGAATTTAGGGATAGGGGAAGGTCACTCTTAGTATGTGCTTCCTTATCAAAATAACGACGTACTCTTTTTACGAATCTATCATCAACTTCTTCAAAAGTTGTATTTGCAGAAATGTGGCGCTTTAAATGCACTAGAGTAGCAGTCCAATTCCCATAGTTTTTTGGACTATCACTTTTCTCTTCAACTTTCTCGATAAAAAAGTCTAAGAAGCGTCTTTTTGATTTTGCTGTATTTTTAATATTGAAGCGACCTTGATAGAATTCAGCTTCTCTAATAGCTAAAATCTTCTTGGCTAAAGCTAGAGTTTCCTTATTGCTTTTTCTTTCATTAGCATTTTTAGGTTCTCCATAGAGGGATAATTTTAAATTTTCATTATCTCGAATATGTCTTCGTTTGCCCTCAAGTGTTATTTCAGATCCTTTATAGTATTCTATTGATAAACTGATTTTACCACTCTTTAATTTTCGCTCTTTTAATGATATCTTCATGATGTAGTACGATAGTACTGCATTTTAATATAATGCAGTACATATGAAGTAACGAATATACTAACAAAGTAAATAAGAGAAAAGTAAAAACTAAGCAATCATCTGTATTTCAGTAAAAAAGAAACAAAAGCAAACAAGAGGAAACATATTTTATTTGCCAATACAAAAATTGGCAAATATGTTTCCAAGTAGCTCATCGTTAGTGACTTGACCTGTAATTTCTCCAAAGTGATATAAAGCCTCCCGGATATCAATTGCCATTAAGTCTCCAGAAAGTCCTCGATCTATCCCCATTTGAACTTTTTCTATTTCTTCGAGAGCTTTTAGTAATGCATCATAATGACGGGAGTTGGTAACTATAGTTTCATCATTGCGCAGAGCTCCTGTATTTACAAATTCTAAAAACGTAGCTTTTAATTCTTCTAAGCCTTCACCTGTTTTAGCAGATAAGAATTCTAACCTCGAGCCTGGTATTGCAGAAAGTGATTCCAGCAGTTTTTCTTTATCGTTTGAGGAAATCTGGTCCATCTTATTGGCTATTATAATCAATGGTTTTTGAGGAAAACGATTTTTTATTTTTTCCAATTCTGACTGAGCGTTTTGCAAATTAGAATCATTTGCCACTAATTGAAATCCATCTACTAAATAAACGACAACCTGTGCCTGATTTATTTTTTCAAAAGTCTTCTTTATGCCCAGACCTTCAATCACATCTACGGTTTCACGAATTCCTGCCGTGTCTATAAACCGAAAACCAACCCCACCTATGGCTATTTCATCTTCTATGGTATCTCTGGTGGTTCCTGCTATATCACTTACTATAGCGCGTTCTTCATTTAATAAAGCATTAAGCAATGTTGATTTGCCCACGTTGGGCTCTCCTACAATTGCAACGGGAATTCCGTTTTTAATCACATTCCCCATTGCAAACGAGTCTATGAGGCGTTTTAAAACCCGTGTGATTCGGGTAATCAATTCCTGAAATTGATCTCTATTGGCAAATTCCACATCTTCTTCAGAGAAGTCGAGTTCCAATTCTATAAGTGAAGCGAAATTTAGTAGTTCTTGGCGCAGTTGAGCTATCTCATTACTGAAGCCTCCACGCATTTGTTGCATTGCTATCTGATGTGCTGCTTCATTATCACTAGCAATTAGATCTGCAACGGCTTCCGCCTGGCTAAGATCCATTTTGCCATTTATAAATGCGCGTAATGTAAATTCTCCTGCTTTAGCTGCTCTGCAACCTTTTCTAAGTAATAACTGCAGAATTTCCTGCTGAATGTATGGACTCCCGTGACATGAAATTTCTACTGTAGGCTCGCCAGTGTATGATCTTGTTCCTTTAAAAATGGATACCAAAGCTTCATCGATAACCCGATTTTCATCCACTATGTTTCCCAAATGGAGCGTATGGCTGTCCTGCTCTTCCAACTTCTTATTTCCACTCATTCTAAAAACTGAGGAAACTATCGAAATTGCCTTAGACCCAGAAACTCTCAAAACAGCAATCGCTCCAGCTCCAGGAGCGGTTGCTAAAGCCGTTATGGTATCATTTATTTGCATAGGGGCGAAATTACAAATACCCTTTTATTATTTAGAGTTTTTCAATTCGATAATATTTATTTTTGAATTTTCATTCCAAATTCATACTTTAAATGCAAGATTTCCGTTTGGAAATCTTATAACTTGCCCCTAATTTAAAAATCAACATTTTTTAATGAGTTTTACAAATCCATTGGTATATGGTATTCCCTGTTTTCTAGGTCTAATTCTGGTTGAACTTACCTATAGCAAAAACTTTGACAGAAAGGATCTTTATAACTGGAAAGATTTAAAAGCCAGTTTGATAATGGGTGTGGGTTCTGTAATACTGGCACCGTTAATTAAAACAGTTACGGCAATTTTGTTGTTCAATTTTGTCTATGATGTTTTTAATCCAGTAATTGACGGGGTGCGAACCAATATTTTTGGTTGGCAGTCCTTTGGTTATGCCTGGTACGTATGGATTATCTGTCAGATTTTAGATGATTTTTCCTATTACTGGTTTCACCGTCAGAATCATATGGTTCGATTTTTTTGGGCGGCTCACATTGTTCATCACTCTTCAGATAATTTTAATCTAGGTACTGCAGTTAGAAATGGGTGGTTTACCATTTTTTATAAGCCCTTATTTTATATGTGGATTCCTGCTTTGGGCTTTCCTCCAGAAATGCTTGTTGTTTGTTTGGGGATTGAAGCATTATATCAATTTCAATTGCATTCTCAATATATTCCAAAGCTGGGCATAATTGATAAGATTTTTAATACACACACTATGCACCAGGTGCATCATGCTAAGAATCTTGAATATATGGACAAAAATCATGGCGGTTTTCTTAATATTTTTGATAGAGCGTTTGGTACTTATAAGGAATTAGATGAAAATATTAAAATTGAATACGGAGTGACAAAACCGCCCAATTCTTATAATCCCTATGTTATACTTACTCACGAGTACAAAGATATTTGGCGCGATATGAAAAAATCCCGCAACTGGAAGCACAAGTTTATGTATGCTTTTGGACCTCCTGGGTGGAGTCACGATGGTAGTACTGAAACAATCGCACAAATACGCCGAAAATTAAAAAACTGCGCTACAAAGGATGAAGAAATTCCCAAAGTGCAATCTTTAGACCTGCAATAAATTTTATTTTCTGGGATGAAATTTCTCCATTACTTCTGCCAGATGTGAACGGTCTAAGTGCATATACACTTCTGTAGTTGTTATACTTTCATGTCCCAGCATTTGTTGTATAGCGCGAAGATCTGCGCCATTAGTTAATAAATGGGTAGCAAATGAATGTCGAAAGGTGTGCGGACTTATATTCTTTTTTATTCCAGCTTTTTCTGCAAGATCTTTTATTATTGTAAAAATCATTGCGCGAGTAAGTCTTGCCCCTCGACGATTTAAAAATAGTGTGTCTTGAAATTCGGGTTTTGCATGTTGATGTACTCGAACCTGTTCCTTATAAATATTTATAAACTTTTGAGTGTAATCTGCTATGGGTACAAATCTCTGTTTGTTTCCTTTACCAGTAACTAATATATATCCCTCCTTAAAAAATAAGTCTGATAACTTCAAATCAAGTAGTTCAGAAACGCGCAGACCGCAACCATAAAGTGTTTCAATTATAGCTCTATTACGTTCTCCTTGCGGTTGGCTAAGGTCTATTGCATCAATCAAAAGATTGATTTCACTTTCTGATAAAGTATCTGGCAATTTTCTTCCCAATTTTGGGGATTCAATTAAATCTGTGGGGTTATCATTTCTATAATCTTCATAAACGAGATAATTAAAAAACCCTTTAAGGCCAGATATTATTCTTGCCTGCGAACGGGCATTAACATTTTTTGCGATTTCATAAACAAATTTTTGCAGGACTTCTTTGTCAATATTAAGCGGATGAGAGTCAATATTATTTTCTTCTAGCCACCGCATTAGTTTATTGATATCCAGACTATAATTCGTAATAGAATTGTCTGCGAGCCCTCTTTCTAATCTTAAATAATGCTTATAATCTGTAAGCGCCTGTTGCCATTTCACGTTTCAAAAGTAAGTTATTATTAAGAATAGTTTAATATTCATTTAGGTTTTCATTATTACCTAAGCGTAAAAACTGCTCATAGATTTGTACCAACTTAAAAACTAAAAATATGAAAAAATTAATTGTATTAGCAGGTATATTTATTTTAGGAACTGGAGCAATGCAAGCTCAAGAGTTTATTCAATTTGGAGCTAAAGGTGGTGTGAATTTCTCTACCATTACAGGTGACGATTTTGACAGTCCAGACTCCAGAACAAGCTTCAACGTAGGTTTGTTAGCAGAAATTCCGGTTTCTGACCGTTTTTCTGTTCAACCAGAAGTTCTTTATTCAGGGCAGGGTTTTGATGCTGCTCGTTTTGATCAAGATAATGCTTTTGATAACGATGAGAATATTGAGTATCAATTGGATTATATTCAAGTGCCAGTTCTTGCCAAAATATATTTGGTAGAAGGTTTAAGCGCACAAGTGGGACCATCATTTAATTTTAAGGTTAATGAAGAAATAGATTCTCAACCTAATGATGATGCTGGTGATATTGACTTAGACAGTGCTAAGGACTTTGAATTTGGCGGAGCAGCAGGTTTAGAATACAAATTTAACAACGGTTTCTTAATTCAAGGCCGTTATACTTATGGTTTTTCAGAGACATTTGAAGATTCAGATGCACATAATTCACTCTTTCAACTAGGGGTTGGGTTTATGTTCTAAATCATCAAATAGTATCAATTTTAAAAGCACTCTTTAATAAAGGGTGCTTTTTTCAATTCAGATAACTCTGTAATAAATAAGTTTAAGTGGAATTGACAATTTAGAATTAATGATTTTAAATAATATTTTTTACTTGAAATAAGTTTTGGTAATTTGAAAGGATATTGGATTTATTAATATCCGTCAGATGACCAAAGCTATATTATTTATCGCACTTTTTCTTGGGATAACATCCATATTGCCTGCTCAGAACTTCTCTTACGAACAAGGTTCTAATAGAGGATCCAACAATTTGAATTTTCAAAATAATATAGAAACACCATCTTATTTAAGCACACTACCTAATATTCCTATATCTAAAGCATTTAGCATTCAACCAGAATTCTTTTATGCAAATCTTGGTGACGCAAGTCTTTTAAATCTTCCTGTTTTCTTTAAAGTTCCTTTAGGAGAATCAAAATTCAGTATTGTTGGTGGTCCTCAAGCAAATTTTTTTATTGATGAAACAGGAAAAGATTTAAACAGTTTTGGAGTGGATTTAAGTTTTGGCTTACAATATGAAATTTCAAATTCATTTCTTATTGAAGGACGTTATTCTTTTGCCGTAAGCAATAGTTTTACCGATAATTCAATAGACTACAAATCAAGATTTCATACTTTTTTTATAAGGTTATTATATAGGTTTTAAACCAATCTACTTTGGTTGTTGAGGATAGTCCTTCTTCAAATTACAAATTGCTTTCTTTTTTAGAATTATATTCTGCAAAAGATTCTTGATTTTATTTTTATCACACAATAAGGTCTTTTTTAAAAAACGGCTACCTTTAAACCGAATAAGCACTATCAATGGAAAAAGAACTTAAAATTTTAGTTATAAATGGCCCCAATCTTAATTTATTGGGTAAAAGAGAACCCGAAGTTTATGGAAACCAATCTTTTGAAGATTATTTCTCGAAATTGCAATTTCAATTTCAACAAACTGAGCTTTCTTATTTTCAGTCTAATACTGAGGGAGAAATCATAAACAAAATTCAAAAGGCAGATGGCGTTTTTGATGGGATTGTATTAAACGCGGGAGCTTATACGCATACTTCCATAGCGATTGCAGATGCTATAGCTGCTATTGAAACCCCAGTAATAGAAGTACATATCTCTAACACATTTGCAAGAGAGGACTTTAGGCATCATTCTTATTTATCCCCTAATGCACGAGGGGTTATTCTCGGTTTTGGTCTCAATAGTTATGACTTAGCTATTAAAAGCTTTTTGCTTGAAAGGTAAAGCATACGTCAACTGGAGTAGTGGCAAAGATGCCGCACTAGCGCTTTTTCTTTCTTTGAATGAGCAAGAATTAAATATAACAAAACTAGTAACCACAGTTAACGCAGAATATGATCGTGTGTCTATGCACGGTTTACGAGCTTCTCTGCTAAGAGAACAAGCTGAATCAATTGGTTTACCTTTAAAGGAGATCACTTTTCCAGGTGAAGTTTCTATGGAAGAATATTCTGTTATAATGAAAAAGAATATTAGAGAACTAGCGGCAGAAGGTTTTACGCAGAGCATTTTCGGTGATATATTTTTAGAGGATTTAAAGGAATATCGGGACGGTAAACTGGCACTTAATAATATTGAAGGGGTATATCCACTATGGAAAAGAGATACCAAAGAATTGGCTCAGGAAATAATCAAGCAGGGTTTTAAAGCTATTATAATAGCTACTAGTGCAAGATTATTAGATGAATCGTTTTGCGGACGCCTTTACGATCAGGATTTTCTAAATGATCTGCCTGAAGGTGTTGACCCGTGTGGTGAAAATGGTGAGTTTCACACTTTTGTTTATGATGGTCCAATTTTTAAGAAACCTATAAATTTTATAATGGGTGAAAAGGTATTGCGTGAATTTAAACAGTCGTCCACTGATAAGAAAACTAATTGGGACACTTCGTTCTGGTATTGTGATTTAATGCTAGCAGACAATAAATAAAAAACTCCGAAGCTAAATAACTTCGGAGTTTTACTTTATAATAGTTGTAATTGAGTTTACAAGTGAATTACTTCATCGTATGCATCTGCTACAGCTTCCATTACCGCTTCACTCATAGTTGGGTGCGGGTGAATAGCTTTAAGAACTTCGTGACCAGTAGTCTCTAATTTTCTCCCTAGCACAGCTTCAGCAATCATATCTGTAACACCTGCGCCAATCATATGACAGCCCAACCACTCTCCGTATTTTGCATCAAAAATAACCTTGATAAAGCCATCTTTATTACCGGCAGCACTTGCTTTACCAGAAGCAGAGAATGGAAATTTACCAATCTTCAATTCATAACCAGCTTCTTTAGCCTGCTTTTCGGTCATTCCTACAGAAGCAATTTCAGGAGAGGCATATGTACACCCGGGAATATTTCCGTAATCCAGTTTTTCAACGTGAACACCTTTAATTTTTTCAACGCAAATAATACCTTCAGCAGAGGCTACGTGGGCTAGGGCAGGACCGTGGGTTACATCACCTATAGCATAATAACCTGGCATATTTGTTTGATACCAGTCGTTTACGACGATTTTATCTTTATCTGTTATGATGCCTACATCTTCCAGACCTATATTTTCAATATTTGTTTTTATTCCTACAGCAGAAAGAACGATATCAGCCTCAAGCTTCTCTTCTCCTTTTTTAGTTTTTACTGTTGCAACTACGCCATCTCCAGAAGTATCTACAGCTTCAACAGAAGAACTTGTCATTACCTTAATTCCTGCTTTTTTAAGAGAACGCTCAAATTGTTTTGAAACTTCCTCATCTTCTAAAGGAACCAAAGTAGGTAAAAACTCAACTACAGTAACATCTGTTCCCATAGAATTGTAAAAGCTTGCAAATTCAACACCTATTGCTCCAGAACCCACTACAATCATAGATTTAGGTTGCTTGGGCAAGGTCATTGCCTCACGGTAACCTATAACTTTCTTGCCATCTTGTTTAAGATTGGGCAATTCGCGGGAATGTGCACCCGTTGCAATAATGATATTATCCGCAGAATATTCTTTACCGTCAACATCTATTTTTTTGCCGGTCTTTAATTTTCCGTAGCCTTCGATAACATCGATCTTATTTTTCTTCATTAGGAATTGAACACCTTTGCTCATCCCGTCAGCCACATCACGGCTACGTTTTACTACAGCTTCAAAGTCTTTGTCAGCCCCTTCTACTTTAAGGCCATAATCTTCTGCGTGCTTAAGGTACTCAAATACCTGTGCACTTTTTAAAAGCGCTTTAGTAGGAATACATCCCCAGTTAAGACATACGCCTCCAAGGCTTTCTTTTTCAACAATAGCGGTTTTAAAACCTAGTTGTGAAGCACGTATTGCGGTGACATAACCACCCGGTCCACTTCCTAAAACAATAATATCGTATTTGCTCATAGTTGTCAGTAAAATTAAGGCACGAATTTACGCATTATAATGCGAAACAAAAAGTTACTATATACCCAAGAGCAGTGCTTTTATATGGTTCTGTAAAGCAGGTATGACCTCTTTCTCAAACCATGGATTTTGACTGATCCAAAATCTATTTACCGGTGATGGGTGTGGAAGTACAAAAACTTCAGGAAGATACGATTGAAAATTTTTAATACGTTCTGTGAGCTTTAAACCATCCTGTAGATAATAACTTTGAGAATGATTGCCTATTAAAATAAATAGCGGCTTTGTTTCAAGTTTGTCAAAACTTTTTTATGCCAAAGCGGAGTGCATTCTGGTCTTGGTGGGAGATCGCCGGTTTTAGCTTTACCGGGAAAACAAAAACCTAAAGGGAGAATCGCAAAATTGTCTGGATTATAAAAGGTTGTTTCATCAACACCCAACCAATTTCTTAAACGTTTACCGCTGGGATCATCCCAAGCCTTTGTTTTAAGATGAGCGATTTTACCAGGAGCCTGACTTACAAGAATAATTTTAGAACGGGGAGATGCAGAAACAATTGGGTTAGGGCCTAAAGGTAAAAAAGGCCTGCAAAAGGAACACGATCGTATTTCCTTTAGCAAGCCCTTCATATAATTATCTATTATTTGAGGATATTAATTTAATTTCTTAAAATCCTGATCTGATATATTTAATGCAGACATTAATGCTTCTAGACTTGGAGTTTTACCATTAAAGTCCTCTGCAAAATCTGAAGGTACTACCACGATTCTAAAAACTTGATTAGCGGTAAATTCAGAATCAAGTAAAGAGATATCGTCACTTTCCAAAATGATATCAACGTCTCCCACAGTATAATTAAATCTGTATTGTAAAAATCCACCGTCCTCATAAAATATGGTAGCTGTAGGTAGCGGTTCCCATACATCCAATCCATCAGTTACGCTTTCTAATCTATAGACAAGTACAGCATCAGAATCTACAAGCGTTCCATCTGATGGAAACTGAAAACGATAAAAATCAGTATCTGCAGAAAAGTTTACATTATCTACTTCATAAGTAGTTCCTACTATATTAACGCCATCTTCTCCATCAAATCCCGGAGGTCCTTGTGGGCCTTGATCTCCTTCGCAAGAGGTTAAAACGAGAGCGAAAATTGCAATAAGTGCGAATATTTTTTTCATAAGTGTTATTTGTAAGTTTATTTATTACTTGTTAATCAACATCCGTTCCAAAAAATAAAACAAATTAGTTTTTGAAATCTATACTTGCCGAGTTCACACAAAAACGTTGTCCTGTTTCTGTAGGTCCATCATCAAAAACGTGACCTAAATGACTACCGCAATTTGAACATAATATTTCGGTGCGAACCATTCCAAAGGTGGTATCCTTCACATACTCAATAGCACCATCTATAGCCTCGTCAAAACTGGGCCAGCCACAACTGCTTTCAAATTTACTGTCACTTTCAAAAAGTGCTGCATTGCAGGCTCCACATTTATAAGTGCCATCTTCAAAATGAAGATTGTACTTTCCGGTATGAGGTCTCTCTGTGCCTTTCTGTCTCAGAACTCTATATTGTTCTTCACCGAGCAGTTCTTTCCATTCTGCTTCTGTTTTTTCTACAGGATATTTTTTCATAAAATTTATTTTGAATCTGCTGCCACAAAGTCTAGAGCGGCACCATTTATACAGTGTCTTTTCCCTGTCGTATTCTTAGGGCCATCGTTAAAAACATGACCTAGATGTCCACCACAGACAGCACAATGCTCTTCTGTGCGGGTATAACCTAGTTTACGGTCCGTAGAATATTCTACATTGCCTTCTATGGCCCTATCAAAAGACGGCCATCCTGTACCACTATCAAATTTATATTGACTTTCAAATACGGGGGTTTTACAAGCGGCACAAACATAGTCGCCCTTTTTTTTGTTTTCGAGAAGATCGCTGGAGAAGGCTCTTTCTGTTCCCTCTTCCCGAAGAACGTTATATTCTTGTGGGGTCAATTCCTTTTTCCATTCTGCTTCTGTCTTATTTACTGCAAAATCCTTGGGTTCCTTATCTTGTTGGGCATTGCCCTTACAACCAGCAAGACTGGCAAACATGAATAAAACCAATAACTTCTTCATCATAAAAATTTTTATTTAAAATTAGTCAAACAACACGCCAAGAATTGGACTCATTTCTTTTTTTAACAAAAGTCTAACGATATAGCGCCTTTAAAGCGGTGTTTTATGATTTAATAGTCGAAGTTACAGTCGTTTTTCTTACATATTATCCTTATTTTTATTGAAGATTAACCAAAAAAAATAGCATTGAGACAAGAACGTGTAATCATAGAAAATGTAGCTCCGCAGCTTCAAGGTGGGGCTTTTTTTATTAAACGGGTAGTAGGTGAGATTGTAAATATAACTGCAGATGTATTAGGCGATGGTCACGAGGTGCTTCAAGCGGAAGTGTGTTATAAGCCAAAAGAAGATAAAAACTGGAAGACCACACGCTTACAACATATACTTAACGATAGTTATAGCGCTTCATTTTATG
>CAXBEL010000017.1:0-37115 GCA_963974735.1 uncultured Flavobacteriaceae bacterium
TTCTCCGGGCTATAGAAGTGAAAAATGGCTTAAAATAAAAGAGGTTCTAACCGAAGAAACTATTATTTGCGGCTATACAGATTCGGTGGGTGGGGGGTCTATTTTTGGATCGCTTATTCTAGGGATGTATGTAAAAGATACATTGTCCTATGTAGGAAATTGTGGTTCTGGTTTTTCTAATGAGGAGCAGGAGAAGCTTCTAAATAAAATGAAATCTTTGGAAGTTGAAAAAAATCCTTTTAAAAAGAAGATAAATTTAAAAGGCCGTCAGCCCAACTGGGTAAAACCTGATTTGATTTGTGAAGTAAAATTTTCAGAATGGACCGCTAATAAAATAATGAGACATCCTATTTACATAGGATTGCGGTTGGATAAATTTCCAGAAGAAGTAAAGCCGGAAAAAACAATAGAAAAAAACAAATCAAAATCAACCAATTCTTCTTCACATCTCGAGATAGATGGGATAGAGGTGCCATTTACAAATTTGGATAAAATATACTGGCCAGATTCTGGTCTTCGCAAATATGATCTTATAGATTATTATATTAAAGTTTCTGATTATATTCTGCCCTATTTAAAAGATAGGCCACAGAACTTGCATCGGCATCCTAACGGAATTAAAAAGGAAGGCTTTTATCAAAAGGATACTGAGGATATTCCAGACTGGGTAGAAACTTTCTCTATTTATTCAAAATCTTCTGAACGTGATATTTCTTATTTACTTTGTCAAAATCAGCCGACGCTGCTTTATATGGCCAATTTAGGTTGTATAGAAATAAATCCTTGGAATTCCCGCATAGACCAATTAGAATATCCTGATTATACGGTTATAGATATAGACCCATCAGACAAGAATACATTTGAAGAAGTTATAGAAGTGGGGCAGGCAGCTAACGAAGTTCTAAAAGCTGCTGATATTCCCGGGTTCTGTAAAACCACGGGTTCGAGTGGTTTGCATATTTATATTCCGCTTGAGGCAAAATATACGTATGAGGAAGGACGCGATTTCACTAAACTCCTTTGTTATTTAATACAGGAGAAACTTCCAGAGCTTACCAGTATGGAGCGTGCACTTAAAAACAGAAAGGGCAAAATTTATCTCGATTATTTACAGAATAGGAGAGGGCAGACATTAGCTGCTCCCTATTGCGCAAGACCTAAAGTAGGTGCTACAGTATCTGCCCCTTTAGGATGGAAAGAATTGAGGTCTGGATTAAAAATTTCTGAGTTTAACATAAAGAATATGCCAGACCGATTAAAGACCAGCGGTGATTGGTTTAAAGGAGTTTTAGGAACCGGTATTGATATGGAAAAAGCATTAGAAAAATTGAACGAAATCTAAGATGGAAATTAAAAATATCGCCGCTATTCTGTTCATAAAAAAATGCTGATATTATTAGTTTTAGGCTGCATCAAATATATTCGTAGAGAGGTTACTTAACTGTTTTTATTAATCAAAATCATATCGTATATTTGCAGCTGTTTTTGGGGTAGCCTTTAAAACACGTTATTGCGACCATTGAATAAATCATTCGGTAAAATCAATCTTTATAATTGTCATTTCCCAATCATTCGTTTAGTATATCAATGACACTTCACACTGTTTAGAAGAAACAGTTATTAAAAACAATTAAAATATTAAATTTCGAATGGCAAAGTCACAACAAACGTATGGCAAAAAAGAAAATGAAAAAAAACGTTTAAAGAAAAGGGAAGACAAGAAAAAAAAGAGAGAAGAGCGCAAAGCAAATGCTAAAGGTGGCGGTCTAGAAAACATGCTTGTGTATGTTGATGAGAATGGTCACTTTACAGATACTCCTCCAGATCCAACTAAAAAAGTAAAAATTGACGCAGAAAGCATTGAAATAGGTGTTCCTAAGCGCGCAGAAGAAGAACCTGAAGATCCGGTTAGATCTGGTAAGGTAGATTTCTTCAACGATTCAAAAGGATTTGGTTTTATAATAGATAGCGCAAATCAAGAACGCTATTTTGTACACGTTAGTGGTACTACAGAAGAAATACGCGAAGGTGATAAGGTAAGTTATGAACTGGAGCGCGGTACGAAGGGAATGAATGCTGTTCAGGTTAAAAAGATATAGTAACCACAAATGTCAACATTTACACAACTGGGGATACATAAAGATTATGTAAAGTCCCTAACTGAACTTGGGATAAAAACACCCACAGATATTCAGGAACGTACCATCCCGATTTTATTACAATCCAAAACAGATTTTATAGGCTTAGCTCAAACGGGAACAGGTAAAACTGCTGCTTATGGGCTTCCTGTTCTTCACCATATTAATGCATCAAATCCCTCAATACAAGCGCTTATTTTGGCGCCTACAAGAGAGTTAGTTCAGCAAATAAAAAAACAACTATTTAAGTTTACTAAATATACTGAAGATAGAATTTTTGCTGAAGGTGTTTATGGTGGTGAGAAAATTGAGAAACAGATAAAATCCCTTAAAAGAACTACGCATATTGTAGTAGCAACCCCAGGAAGGTTATTAGACCTTATAGAGCGTGGAGAGATAAATATTAAAAATATTTCTACTCTCGTACTGGATGAAGCTGATGAGATGCTAAGTATGGGTTTTAAACAAGATCTTAATAGGATCCTTAAATATACCACAAGCAAACGTAATACTTGGCTTTTTTCTGCAACTATGCCAGAAGAGGTTTCGCGTATTATTAAAACTTACATGGCTGCAGATGCCGTTAAAATAGAAGTAAACAAGAATGCTTTAGTAAATGCTAATATTTCGCATCACTATATTAAAACGACTATTAAAGAAAAAGTAGCTGTTTTAAATAAGCTTCTGACAAGCAGGGGTGATGAGCGGGGTATAATTTTTTGTAGAACTAAGGCGGGAACTCAAAGTCTTACTGCTAAGCTAAAAGCTGAAGGATTTTCTGTAGATGCTTTAGAAGGGGATATGCAGCAAAAGGAGCGTGATAAAGTGATGAGGGCTTTTAAAAATGGTTCTTTACAAACTTTAATATCCACAGATGTTTCTGCACGAGGTATAGATGTAAACAATCTGGCTTATGTAATTCATCATCAATTGCCAGAGCAATTGGAATATTACACACACAGAAGTGGTAGAACTGCCAGAGCTGGTAAAACAGGTTTTTCATTGGCGCTTATCCTTCCTAATGAGATACAAGCTGTTCATAAAATACAGAATGAACTGGGAATTAAGTTTAGCGAGACTTCTATATGATGACTTAATTTTATTTAAAACAGCGTTTTTAAAGCCTTACAATTATGATAAAATTATCAAAATTGTAAGGTTTTTTTCTTTTTCCATTACTTGTTAGTTCTATCGACTAACCACACTTTATAGGCGTTTATGTGAATATTCCTACAGTTACTTCGAAATAGTAAATAGCTCTATACTTGTACAATATATTGGTTTTTAACACTTTATATAATTTATTGTAAATTTTTCGTTATAGCATTTGTTTTGTAAGAAAAAAACTACCATCTTAGCAATGTCGTTAGAAAGTATCGTTAACAGGTCGATTATCTACGGCATAATAATAAGTCCCAAAACTTACACTATGAATACGATTTTTGTTTCCGGACATCTTGGCAAAGATGCTCACGTAAAAGTACAAGAGAACGGTTATCTACTTACCTTTAAAATGGCTCATTCTGAAGAGTGGAAAGATAATAATGGAATAGAACATGCCCACATCACATGGTGGACTGTTTCTAAAAAATATGATACAAATCCTAAACAGATTTTATCTCAACTTCAAGAAGGAAGCAAGGTTCTTGTAAAAGGAGAACCAAGCATGAAACATCTTGATGTAAATGGAAAAGTTAATTTAAACTGTTCTATTAAAGGAGAGAATATTCATATACTTTCATCACAACCAGCAGAACTTGTTGCAGCTCATAATGAAAAATGGAATGCAGCTGAAGTTTTAGCCAGTTAAGAAGATTTCTAAATTTTTTTCCTTAGTTGAAGGATTTATTTCTTCAAAAGGATTTGTGCGGACTTTTATAACCCAAATTGTATTCATTAAATAAATTAAAAAGAGCTTTTGTAAGGCTCTTTTTTTATGCGCATTAAATTTATTCTTTATCCAATATGCTTAAGGCTAAACGTATTTTAAAATAATCTACCTTTTCTTCTAAAAATTCAAAATAAGGACGCAAAGTATCTGGATCTTCTAATTCTTTTTTTGCTTTTCTAACAACTTCAACTTCATCTTTATCTATATAATTATAAATATCGACATCCTTACCGTCACTGTATAATTTTGCGATATGAGAATAAATGGTGGTTTCCTTCAGCTTTCTTTTTTCTGCAATTTCAGTAATAGATAAGCCTTGCTGCATCAATTCATAGGTAACTTTGTGAGTATCATTTTTTTTAGTGCTCTTTTTTCTTTTGTTCTTCATAAAAGCTAATACAACTTCTATAAATTGATCCCCATAAACCTCTAACTTTCTTTGACCTACACCGCTTATAGCCAGCAAATCCTCTTCACTCAATGGTCTCGCTCGTTCAATTTCCTTTAAAGTGGCATCATTAAAAACAAGGTAGGCAGGAATGCCCTCCTCTTGAGAAATTTCGTATCTCAATTGTTTCAGTTTTGCAAATAATGAGTTATCCTTTGGCTTCCTTTCCTTGGTTTCGGTCTTAGTTGTAGGAACAGCAATATCAACTGGATGAGTAAGTCTTACCGAATGTTTTTTAAAAAGGACATCTTGTGAGGAAGAGGTAAGTTGAAGTGCATTATTTTTATGAAATGCAATCTCACAATATCCCTGATTTATAAGCTGAATTATATACTGTTGCCAATCTTTCCAAGAAATGTCTTTCCCAATTCCATAAGTAGTTAATGCTTCCAAACCTTTATCCAGAATATTGGCATTTTTTGCTCCTCTTAAGACATCGATAACTGTACCTATTGCTTCAGTTTCTTTTAACCGAGCTATAGTTGAAAGAGCTTTTTGCGCCAGTATCGTACCGTCAAAAAATGTTGGCGGATTTTTGCAGACATCACAGTTGCCACAATCTTTTGCCAGAAATTCTCCAAAATAACTCAGTAATATCTTTCTACGGCAGGTTGTAGCTTCAGCAAATTGCTTCATTCTATCCAACTTTGCATTCTGTACTTCTTCGTTAGCAGCACCTTGGGTAAAGCGTCTCAATTGTAAAACATCTGCATAACTATGAAAGAGTAAAGCATTAGATTTAAGACCATCCCGTCCCGCTCTTCCTATTTCTTGATAATAGCCTTCGAGGTTTTTAGGCATATTATAGTGTATCACCCAGCGCACGTTAGACTTGTCTATCCCCATCCCAAAAGCAACTGTGGCACACACCACCTGGGTTTTATCATAAATAAAATCCTCCTGAACTTTCGTACGCTCATCAAAGCTTAAACCCGCATGGTAAGTGGTTGCAGGGATATCATTTTCGGCCAATTGTTCTGCTAGTTTTTCTGTAGATTTTCGGCTAAGACAATATATAATGCCTGACGTTTCCGGTCTCTTATTTATAAATCGGATAATCTGATCTACACGTTTATCTGCAGAACGCACTTCAAGAGTAATATTTTTTCTATCAAACGAGCTTAGAAACTGTTTGGCGTGGGATATATTTAATTGATCGGCAATATCCTGTCTTGTGGCTTTGTCCGCGGTTGCTGTAAGGGCAATTACAGGAGTATTGGGTAAGGATTTCTTTAGAAAACCCAATTGCTGATAAGAAGGTCTAAAATCGTGACCCCAAGAAGATATACAATGAGCTTCATCTATTGCCACACAACTTATATAATTTTCTTTTAAAACCGGCGATAATCCAGCCAAACTCTCTGGCGCTACATAAATCAGTTTAAGTTCCTTTCTGGCAATTTGAGCTAGAATTTCCTGTTGCTCTTCTGCTCCCTGACTGCTGTTATAATAAGACGCAGCAATGCCATTTGCATTAAGCCCATCAACCTGATCTTTCATTAAAGCAATAAGCGGAGAGATTACTAGCGTAATGCCATCCATTAAAAGAGCGGGTAGTTGAAAACATATGGACTTACCTCCACCGGTAGGCATAATAACTATACAATCTTCTTTGCGAAGTACGGTTTCAATTATATCCTGTTGCTGTTTGCGGAACTTATCATAACCGAAATATTTTTTTAAAGTAGGTATTAGTTTTTCTTGATAGGAAGCATTCTGCATGTGGAGCCAATTAGTTTGCAAAAGACGGAATTTTTAAGGAGAAGAATAAGAAAACGGTTCAATAAAATTAGAGGCGCATAAAATGGTAAATGCTCCAGTTGATTAAAAAATTAAATAATGAGGTACTCCATATTTTCAAGTTTTCATATAGAATTGCATTAAAACAAATTTGCTCGATAATATAATTCTTTGCTTTGGACGTAAAAACACTTCGTTTGTCCTATTACTCTTGTTTTTAGCTATTTAAGAAGGTTACTTAGTCTTATAAACCAAAATAATCTAAAGATGAAAAGATTTGTGCTAATCGCATGTATGATGACTACGATTGTTGTATTTGCCCAAAAGAAAAAAAACGGAACAATTTTTATTGATCATCCGGTAATCCAGCTGGTTGAAGATATGCAAAAGGCGTTTGTAGCAGGTGATACAACAAAAGTTGCGAGCTTTCTCGCAGATGATTTTACGTATATGCGAGGAAATGACAGTCGTTATCGCGACGGAACACCAGGAACCAAAAGTGATTTTCTAAGTGAAGCTGCCTTCTGGCATAATAATATTGAAAACCTGCAAATAGAGCGCTTCCCAAATTCTTATCCGGACGCATTGGAGTATAAGGAAAGTGGTATGTGGGTGCAGACCTGGGAAATGATGCGAGGTATGCACAAGAATACTGGCGTAAAAATGGATATGCCCATTCACCGCCTGTTCAAATTTAATGAGGATAACAAAATTGCTGTTTTGATCAATTACTATGATCAACGTATTTTTCAAGAAATAGGGCAGAGCCTCTCAGACCGTAAGAACGGGATTATCTATAATCATCATGATAACATAAATACGGTGAGGAAAGTTATAGCCGCAATGGGGCAAGGTGACTTGGAGAAGGTTAAAAGCTTTTTTACTGAAAATGCTCAGTTTAATGATATAAATCAGCCCGCAGATGCAAAGGCGATGACTATGGCAGAATCTGAAGAAAGTTTTCAATGGCTTCTAGACAACTTTACCATTAATACGATAGACGTTCAAGGTTATCCAGATTACTTGGAATATGATGATGCAGATGCTAAAGTAGTACAAAGCTGGTGGACATTTAGACTTACTCGTAAATCAAATGATCAGCCGCTAAATCTTTCGGTTTTCTTTATTCATGATTTTGATGATGAGGGAAAAATAACACGTGAAATAGTTTATTATAGCGGAAAATTATTGGAAGCCGAGTAAATAATATCTAGAAAATAGAAAGGCAAGAAGCTCAAAAGCACTATTGTAATTAAGTGTACTTTTGCAGCATGGCAAATAATATAAAAGACGAACAGGAAATTCTGGATAAGTTGGGGATTGAAAAACTTAATCCCATGCAGGAAGAAACTTATCCCGCTATTCAAAACAACTCTGATATAGTTCTGTTATCGCCTACAGGTACTGGTAAAACCCTTGCCTTTCTTTTACCCATTATCGAACACTTAGATGCCTCTAATGAAGAGGTTCAAGTGCTGATTTTAGTTCCATCCCGAGAACTGGCAATTCAGATAAATCAGGTTTTACGCGAAATGGGAACCGGTTACAAGACAAATGCAGTCTATGGAGGTCGAAATTTTTCAAAAGACAAAATAGAATTAAGTCATCCACCAGCAATTCTTGTTGGCACTCCAGGACGCGTTGCAGATCATTTAAGAAGGGATACTTTTTCGACCGAAAGTGTAAAAACCCTTGTTCTAGACGAATTTGACAAATCACTTGAAATAGGTTTTGAAAGTGAAATGATAGAGATCATTAGAGCTTTACCTACTGTTGAAAAGAGAATATTGACATCTGCAACTCACGCAGTGGAAATTCCAAAATTTGTAGGCCTGCAAAATCCTATAAGTATAGATTATCTAGGCGAGAAGAAATCTCAGCTACAGATAAAAACTGTCATTTCCTCAAACAAAGACAAGTTAGAAACGCTTGTAGAATTGCTTTGCCATATAGGAAACAAACCAGGTATTATTTTCTGCAATTTTAAAGACACAATACAGCGCGTGAGCGACTTTCTCACAGAGAATAACATTGACCACGGCTGTTTTTATGGAGGAATGGAACAAAAAGATAGGGAAAGAGCTCTTATCAAATTTAGAAATGGAACACACCAATTAATAATTGCTACAGATCTTGCGGCTCGTGGACTGGATATTCCAGAACTTGGCTTTATTATTCATTATCAATTACCCATTCATAAAGAAGAATTTACTCACCGTAATGGGAGAACAGCGCGAATGAATGCTGGCGGAACAGCTTATGTTCTACAATGGGAAAAAGAGCAGGTTCCAGAATTTATTCAGGATACAGAAATTGAAATTTTAGAAAAAAACTCAACGCCTAAGCCTTCTAAATGGGAAACTTTATTTATTTCTGGCGGGAGAAAAGATAAGATATCAAAAGGGGATATTGCCGGACTTTTTCTGAAACAAGGTAATTTGAATAAGGATGAATTGGGAAATATTGAACTCAAGCAGGATTGTGCTTTTGTAGCTGTGCCCAAATCTAAGATAAATCAACTTATCAATGAGCTTAACAACAGCAGGCTGAAACGTAAAAAAGTGAGGATAACAACTATCTAATATCTAATATGGAACAACAACCTAACAATCCTTTACACGGTGTAAAACTTGCAGACATAGTTACTTTTTTAGTAGAAAAATATGGTTGGGAAACTTTAGGCCAAAAAATAAATATTAAGTGTTTTACACATAATCCCTCTGTAAAATCCAGCCTTAATTTCTTGCGTAAAACCCCTTGGGCAAGAGATAAGGTTGAAAGACTATATCTACGGTCGATCTAAATTAATTAAAATCACTAGAGCTGGTATCTGAGATTTCTAATGCCATATGCTAATTATATAAGTGTAACTTTGCCCCAAATTATTATTCATGGATACTTTTGACGATTTTAAACTTACCAAGCAACTGCATTATGCAATAGAAGATTTGGGATTTAAAAATCCAACTCCTATTCAAAGTCAGGTTTTTTCAGTAATTCTTTCTGGTAAGGATGTCGTGGGTATTGCTCAGACTGGTACAGGTAAAACCTTTGCCTATATGCTACCTATTTTAAGGGACTTAAAATTTTCAAAACAAGTTAATCCAAGAGTACTTATTTTAGTTCCTACTCGGGAATTGGTTCTTCAGGTAGTTGAACAAATTCAGCTTTTTGCAAAATACAATTCTGTACGTGTAGTAGGGGTTTATGGCGGTACAAACATGAATGTACAACAACAGGAAGTTGCACAGGGCTGTGACATTCTCGTTGCTACGCCTGGAAGATTATATGATTTGGTTTTAAGTGGAGGCGCGCAACTAAAATCTATAAAGAAACTTGTAATAGATGAAGTGGATGTGATGCTTGATCTGGGCTTTCGCTTTCAAATAACAAATATTTTTGATCTGTTACCTTCAAGAAGACAGAACATTATGTTTTCTGCTACAATGACAGAAGATGTAGATGCATTAATAGATGATTTCTTTATAGCCCCTGTAAAAGTTTCAATCGCTTTAAGTGGAACTCCGCTGGATAATATTTCACAAACCTGCTATTCGGTTAAAAACTTTTATACTAAAGCTAATTTACTGGAGCATCTTTTAAAAGATGCTAAGGAATATCAGAAAGTGCTGGTTTTTGTATCTAACAAAAAAAGTGCAGATCGGCTGTTTAAACAATTGGGACTTGTGTTTGGCGAAGAAATAGCGGTTATACACTCTAATAAAACGCAGAATTACAGAATACGTTCCATAAAACAATTTGATGAAGGTAAAAACCGCATTCTTGTTACAACAGATGTAATGGCACGTGGGCTCGATTTAGATAAAATCACCCATATTATAAATTTTGACACACCGGCTTTTCCCGAGAACTATATGCATCGTATAGGTAGAACGGGTAGGGCAGAGCAAGAAGGGAAATCCATTCTTTTTTATACTGAAAAAGAGCAGCCAGCCAAAGAAGCTATTGAGGAACTTATGAATTATGAAATTCCTCAAATCGAATTTCCTCAAGAGGTTGAGATTGCAACGCGCTTAACACCAGACGAGCAACCTAAAATTATAGAAAGAAACAATCCTACATCAGATAAAGATGCTCCGGGACCTAGCTTTCATGAAAAATCTGAAAAGAATCAAAAAACCAATCAAGGAGGATCCTATAAAAGGATAATCGCTCAGAAATATAAAAAGCCTAAAACCAGAGGGGATAAGAATTATAACAGGCGCAATAAGAAAAAATAAAATCTATTTCTTCTTGTGAAATTAAATCCCAAAAGGATACACATCGGGACTTTTATTTTTATCACTATCAATTTTTAAAGGATTGAGTGCACTTGTTTTATCCAGATAAACAAAAGCATCATACCGCTCACTTATTTGTGAAGGAACATAATTGCCATATTCTCGATCTGGATTGTAAACCACACCTATTGCTCTTTGCCCTATTGTCTTAGAAAATGACTCTTTTAATTCGGTATTCTTATCAAATATCAAGAGTTTATCATTTGGGTCAATTTGATGTAATTGATATTCAAAACTATTAGGCTTAGCTTCAGGAACTTTCATTTTTTGCATAGGAGCACCCCACCTGCTACCCGCAATCACGCTGCCAGAATAGGTTCCAAAACCTACCAATACCACATCCTTTTTAGGGTTTTGATTTCTGATAAGCTGGCCTATGTTTATTAATCCGTCTTCTGCCATATCTGTTGCACTTGCATCACCTATATGAGTGTTATGTGCCCACACTATAACTTTAGTATCATCTCCGTGATAGTTAGTAATAGTATTTAAAGTTTCTACCATATGCCTGTCCCGCACATTCCAGGAATGGCTTCCAAAAATAGCCATAGCCTTATAATAGGTTTCTGCATTTGCCATAACAAGGGCATTTATTTCAGCATTTAAGCCGGCTTCCTTCACGTGATCATAATTATGCTTTTTTACCCGTACCTCTTGTAGTAAACGAAGAACTTCATCTCTGCAATCTTCTTTGCCGCTAGAGAAGACACTAGAATATGAGTCTGTGGCTTTATAGGGCTCAAAGCAGTATATAGCATCTTTTGCCAGTTTGGCCGTTTGAGGATCTTCTTTTTCAAGATATTCAACTATTGTGCTCATGGAGTCCCATAAGCTGTAAACATCCAGTCCATAGAAGCCCACTTTATTTTCACTTGCTTTTTTAGTATTATAATTTCTAAGCCAAGTTGCAAAAGCCGCAATTTCCCAATTTCCCCACATCCACGTAGGCCATCGTTTAAAATTTTGGAGTACAGCACTAATGGTTTCTGGACTCTGCTGAAATTCTTTAACCCAACTATTTATTTTATAGCAATCGGGCCAATCTCCCTCTACAGCAATAAATGAAAATCCTTTTTCTTTAATCAATCGTTTTGATATTTGCGCACGCCAAGTATAATATTCGTGCGTACCGTGGCTAGCTTCTCCCAATAAAACATATTTAGCATCACCAATACGCTCTAATAAAGGATCAAGATTTTTTTCATTTTCTAGAGGAAAATAAGTTTGAGGTTTTTTGCTTGATTTAGTTGAAAGCATATTAGCTGGATTTTTAATGTTTTTTACAACATTTTTGAAACGCAAGTAAAAGTGTAATCTGAAAAATATTAAGAAAAATAGGAATTAAACGATGGGATAAAATCAAAAATTAATGGAATAACTCTTAGGTAAATAGAGTTTTAAAAAAATATTAAATCTTTTTATTTATCAATTCTAGATTCTAAATTATGAAGAAACAAATCATAATGAATGGATTTAATATAGAATTTAAAGATTGGCGTCCCAAAGATCAAAAACTTCGGGAATCCCTCTGCACCTTGGGTAATGGCTACTTTGCTACAAGAGGAGCTGCTGAAGAATTAGAAAATACAGCTGTTAATTATCCTGGGACTTATCTGGCAGGAGGATATAATAGAGCAAAGACAAAAATTGCCGATCGTGAAATAGAGAATGAGGCTTTTGTAAACTTCCCTAACTGGTTATATCTCAATTTTAAAATAGAAGGAGGAGAATGGCTCAATCTGGATGAAGTAAAAATATTAGAATACACCCAAACACTTAAAATGCAGGATGGTCTTCTTGAGCGTCGTTTTAAAATAGTTGATGGGCAGGGACGTAAAACGTCTTTACGAAGTTTGCGTATGGTAAGTATGAAGGACAAACATATTGCAGCGATCAAATGGTTTTTTACTCCAGAAAACTGGTCTGGTAAAATTGTTATTAAGTCAGCTTTAGATGGAAAGGTTACTAACGATAACGTTGAACGCTACAGAGATTTAGAAATTACCCATATAGAACCTTTATACAATAAAAAAATATATTCGGATAGTATTTTATTAGTCGTTCAGACCAAACAATCTAAAATTAAAGTAGCAGAGGCAGCAAGAACGCGGGTCTATTATAATGATGTGGTTTTAGATACTAAAGTAAAAACTGAAGAGGAGAAGGATTATATAAGTCAGGAGATGCATTTTGAGGTGACTGAAGGAGAACACTATGAGTTGGAAAAAATTGTATCCTTTTACACCAATAAAGATCTAGCGATTACAGAACCTGCTTTAGAGGCATGTAAGGACATAAAACGGTCCGGCCGTTTTTCAGAATTACTTGAGCGTCACAAGCAGTCATGGGAACGTTTGTGGCTTAGGGCAGATATTGGGGTTATAGGTGAGAAAAAAATACAAGAGCTTACTCGGTTTCATATTTTTCATATTTTACAGAGTGTTTCCCTAAATACTATAGGCCTTGATGTTGGGGTTCCATCAAGGGGACTTCATGGGGAAGGCTATAGGGGTCATATCTTTTGGGATGAACTTTTTATTTTTCCTTTTCTCAATTTACGTTTTCCAGAAATTACCCGCAGTCTTTTAATGTATAGATATTATCGTTTAGATGAAGCGCGTTTTGCAGCTAAAAAAGCTGGATTTAAAGGAGCTATGTTTCCCTGGCAAAGTGGTAGCAATGGGCGGGAGGAGAGTCAGGTCTTACATCTTAATCCAGATTCGGGTAACTGGATAGCAGATGAGACGCATTTACAGCGGCATGTAAATTCTGCCATTGTTTACAATATCTGGAACTACTATCAAGCCACACTAGATAGACAATTTCTCTCATTTTTTGGTGCCGAGATTGCTTTGGACATTGCTTGTTTCTGGGCCAGCAAAGCTTTTTACAATAAAGAAAAAGACCGTTATGAAATTCATGGGGTAGTAGGTCCAGATGAGTACCATACATCGTATCCAGATTCTGATCAACTGGGTCTTAATAATAATGCTTATACCAATGTTTTAACTGCTTGGGTATTTCAAAAAGTGCTGGATATAGTTGATGTGATTGGGAAAAGCAGGAAGAGGGAGTTGCTTAAAGAACTGGAAATAGATGAAGAAATGATAGCGCTATGGAAAGATATGAGCAATAAAATGTATGTTCCTTTTTTAGAAGACGGAATTATAAGCCAGTTTGAGGGGTATAATTCATTAAAAGAATTTCCTTGGGAGGAATATGAAAAAAAATATGAAAATATTCATAGACTTGATCGTGTACTTGAGAAGGAGGGCGATACCCCCAACAATTATAAAGCGAGCAAACAAGCTGATGTTTTGATGTTATTTTATCTTTTTTCAAAAGATGAACTGAACTATATATTTGAAAAATTGGGGTATGAGTTTAATGAAGAAATGATCTATAAAAATATAGATTATTATAAGGATCGTACCTCGCATGGCTCAACACTAAGCCGACTCGTGTTTTCTTGGATTCTTTCTAAGCACGACAGAAAAACTTCCTGGAATAATTTTAGGTCACTATTAATAAGTGATTTCGAAGATATACAAGGCGGGACTACGACAGAGGGTATACATTTAGGAGCTATGGCGGGTTCATTAGATCTAATTCAAAGGAGTTTTGCCGGAATTGAAACAGGTGAGGAAGCATTGTGGATAACTCCAAATATGCCAAAAAACATTGAAAAAATAACAATGAGAATAAAATATCGTAACCACTGGATTTTAATCGCTCTAAATAAACAGGATTTAAAAGTTTCTTTTGAGGAAGGTTGGAGCAACAAGGTAAACATAGGTGTGATTGATGAGCTCTATGAATTTAAAAATGGCGAAGAGAAAGAATTTCACTTGGATGAACTATAACAAAACTTTATTATGAAAATAAGTAAATATCTACACTCCTGCATTTTAATAGAGCACGAGGGAGAACGTCTGCTGTTTGATCCTGGTAAATTTACATTTGCCGAAGAACTTGTGAAGCCCTCAGATTTTAAGGATTTAAATTACGTCCTGATAACGCATACGCATCCAGATCACCTTGATGAGGAGAATTTAAAATTGATTCTAGAAAAAAATCCCGATGCTAAAGTTATTGGCAATAGTGAGGTAAGGGATCAATTGGCTAAAATATCAATTCCTGTTATTCTCTTTGAAAAAGGATCTGATGCATTCGGCTCTTTTGAATTAATTGCTATTCCTACAGAACATGAGGATATTTTAGCAGAGAATATTCCTCAGCATACTTCAATATGTATTAACGATTCCATTTTAAACACAGCAGATTCTTTAAGTGATAAGCTTATGGAATTTAAAAATATTGAACTTTTAATAATGCCTATAATGGGCCCATTTCTTACAGAATTGGAAGCTTTTCGGTTTGTAAAAGAATTAAGCCCAAAACAGCTTCTGGGAGTTCACGATGGTTATGCCAAATCCTTTTTTCTCGATTCACGTTATGAGACTTGGGGCAAATTTCTTCGTAAAGAAAATATTCAGTTTTATGGTTTTAAAAAACCTGGTGAAACTTTAAATATTTCAAGTGGTCAGCATTCTAAAAGTAATTCTTAGGGTAATGCTAAAATATCTAAAATGCTTATAATCTTATGTTAATCATTTGAAGGTCATATTCATAATTGGTAAATTAAGTTATAATTAGAAATAATTTTAACCAACAAAAAATTACAATTATGGGAGTAGTAAAAATAATAGAAGTGATAGCCACATCAGACAAAAGTTTTGATGATGCTACAGCAAATGCTTTAAAAGAAGCCTCAAAAAGCGTTAAAAATATAAAGTCAATTTACGTTAAGGAAATGACTGCCAATGTGGATAATAATGAAATCGTTTCCTATGGTATAAATGCAAAAATTTCTTTTGGAGTGAATGAATAAATCAATTTTAAAATCACTAATTAAAAGCGGGTGAATTATCAATGATAGCTTAAATGCAATATTGAGTTCACCCACTTTTTCTTTTAGCTTTTCCACCTCTAAATAATAAACCAAATAAAAATGATCCAAAGAGATAAGAATCAACTTTATGAAACTGAAAATAAAGAATGGTTGGACTCCTTGCGATGGGTTCTCGAGAATGAACCTGCAGATCGGGTAAAAGAGCTTCTCGAAATTCTGGAAAAGGAAGCTCGAAAAAATGGGGTTATAATTTCACCCATTATTAATACGCCCTATGTCAATACCATACGTGTTGATGAAGAAGAGGAATATCCTGGAAATATAGAACTTGAAGAAAAAATCTTAGCCCACATCCGCTGGAATGCTATGGCTATGGTTGTTAAGGCCAATCAAAAAGAAAAAGGTATAGGAGGACACATTTCAACTTATGCATCGATAGCCAATCTTTGGGAAGTAGGTTTTAACCATTTTTTTAAAATCTATAAAAATGGAAAATCAGATCTAGTCTATTTTCAAGGGCATGCTGCTCCAGGAGTATATGCACGTGCTTTTCTCGAAGGGAGACTAGAGGAAAAGCAGTTGGAACATTTTAGAAGAGAAATAAAATTTAAAGGAGGACTTACCTCGTATCCACACCCACATTTAATGCCCGAGTTTTGGAATTTCCCGACAGTTTCAATGGGTTTGGGCGCCATTTCTGCTATTTACCAAGCCAGGTTTAATAAATATTTATTTCAACGTGGATTAATAGAAGAAAATAATCAGAAAATATGGGCATTTTTTGGTGATGGGGAAATGGACGAACCCGAGGCAAGAGGGGCTATAAATGTCGCTGCCCGTAACAAACTTGGCAATCTTACTTTTGTTATCGATTGTAATTTACAACGCTTGGATGGTCCTGTGAGAGGTAACGGGAAAATCATACAGGAACTGGAAAGTATATTTAAGGGGGCAAAATGGAATGTCATAAAAGTTTTATGGGGCAGTGAGTGGGATGATCTGTTTAAAAAAGATAAAGAAAATAAACTTATTGAGATATTGAATGATCTGCCAGACGGTCAACTTCAGAAATATGCTAATAGCGATGGTAAATTTTTAAGGGAAGATCTTTTTGGAAGGGATGAAAGGTTATTGGAATTGGTTCAAGATTATTCCGATGAAGAATTGCATAAACTAAAAAGAGGTGGTCACGATCCTAAAAAAATATACAATGCATTTAAGGCTGCAGAAAAAGATGACAATGTACCTACAATAATTCTTGCTCAAACCATTAAGGGCTATGGTCAGGGCAAAGCAGGAGAGGCAAGCAATGTCTCTCACAAAACCAAAAAGCTAAATAAAGATGCACTTCAACATTTTAGGAACTTTTTTAATGTACCCGTACCTGATGAAGAGTTGGAGGAAATTCCCTTTATTACACCAAAAAAAGAGAGCGAAGAGCTTAAATATTTACTAGGCAAAAGGGAAGAAGCCGGCGGTTTTATTCCACAGCGTAAAGACAGAAGCGATTCATTAAAGATGCCTGATGAAGCAATCTTTGAAAATTTTCTTGAAGGTTCGGGAGAGGATGAAGCTGCGACTACAATGGTAATGGTTCAAATTTTAAGTAAGCTTTTAAAAGATAAAAATGTAGGGGATTTAATTGTTCCTATTATACCTGACGAGTCCCGTACTTTTGGTATGGAATCCTTATTTAGACAAGTTGGCATTTATACTCCCGATGGCCAGCAATATGAGCCTGTGGATAAAGAAAGTTTACTCTATTATAAAGAATCTGATGATGGGGCTATTTTAGAAGAAGGTATTACAGAGGCAGGTTGTATGAGCGAATTTATTGCTGCAGGAACCGCTTATTTAACACACGGCCTCAACACCATACCTTTTTATTTCTTTTACTCAATGTTTGGTTTTCAGCGCACCGGTGATCTCATGTGGGCGGCTGCAGACGCTGGGGCTAAAGGTTTTTTAGTGGGTGGTATTTCTGGGCGCACCAGTTTACCAGGTGAGGGTTTACAACATCAGGATGGCCAAAGCCAGATGTATGCTTATGCTATTCCTAATTTAAAAGCTTACGATCCTGCTTTTGCTTACGAAGTAGCAATTATTGTACAAGAAGGTATTAAACGCATGTATGTAGATAAAGAAGATCTTTTCTACTACATTACTTTAGGTAATGCAACTTATAATATGCCAAAATTTCCAAAAGGACATAAGGAGGGCATTTTAAAAGGAATGTATAGATACAAGCAATCTGAAAAAGAAGATTCAGATAAAAAGGCTCACTTATTTGGTAGTGGGTCTATTATGCAAGAAGTTATTGCTGCGGCAAAAATTATGGAAGATGAGTACGGAGTACGTGTAGATATATGGAGTATTACAAGTTATAAATCTTTGTATGATGATGCTATAGATACAGAAAGGCTTAATAGGCTAGCCACTAAAAAAGAAATGAAGAACAATTACATTCAAGACTGTCTTCAAAAAACTGATGGAGTATTTATTGCTGCTTCAGATTATCTTAAAAGCCTTCCAGAATCTATTGCCAAGTGGTTTCCCAAAAAACTGGTTTCCTTGGGTACTGATGGGTTTGGTAGAAGTGACACGCGACAAGAGTTAAGAGACTTCTTTGAGGTAAGTGCCAATTATATAGTTTTCACAACTTTAAAGGCTCTAGCCGAGGAAGATAAATTTGATTATAAAAATTTAAAACAAGCGGCTGAAGACCTTAATATTAATCTGGAAAAAATCAATCCCAGAACCTCCTAAACTTAATTATATAAATACAATAAAATGGCTATAGAAGTAAAAATCCCACAAATATCAGAAGGTGTAGATACGGCTACCGTTACTGAAGTTTTAGTGTCTGAAGGTGATACTATAGAAGAGGAGCAAAGTGTGATTGCCGTAGAAACAGATAAGGCCTCGGTTGAAGTTCCTTCTTCCCATGGCGGAACGGTTAAATCTATTAAAGTGAAAGAAGGAGATGAAGTAAATGTGGGGGATGTCATTATTACTTTAGAAGAGTCAAGCGATAAAGAAGAAGTTGATGAGGATAAAGACACTAAAGAAGAGTCTGAAGAGTCTTCCGATAAAAAAGAAAAGAAAGAAGATAAGGAAGAGGAAGAAAATGACAAGGTAGAAGAAGAAAAAGAAGAGGACACTAAAGAAGAGAAAAAGGAAAAGGAAAAGAAATCAGATTCAAGCTCTAAGGAAAATAAGGAGGAAGAAAAAGATTCGGAAAAGGAAGACGAAAATAAAGAAAATGAGGAGGAAGAAGATGTAGCAGATAAAGAAGAAGAAGAAGAAAAAGAGAAGCAGAAAGCGGATGATAAAGATAAAAACGAAGAGCCTGAGCAGGATAAAAAAGAGCAAAAAAAGGATTCAGAGGATGCCCAAGAATCTGGTATTGTTTCTGCTTCCCCAGGAGTAAGACGAGTCAGTAGAGAATTAGGGGTTGACATACAAAAAATTAAAGGTTCCGGTGAAGGAGGACGTATCACAGAAGAAGATGTGCGTAAATATGCTAAAAATGGAAAATCTAAATCAAAAAACAAAGCAACTTCCGCATTACCGGATTTTAGCAAATGGGGTGATGTAGACCGCAAACCTCTTTCCAACATTAGAAAAGTCACTGCTCAAGGAACAACAAATTCCTGGCAAACTATCCCACATGTATTTCAGTTTGATGAAGCTGATATAACGAATATTGAGGAATATATGGAGAAAAGCAGTAAGGAGGTGGAAGCAGCTGGCGGCAAATTGACCATCACTTCAATATTACTCAAAATTGCAGCAAATGCCTTAATTAAATTCCCCAAGTTCAACTCCAGTATTGATATGGAAAATGAAGATATGATTACCAAACAATACATAAACATAGGGATTGCTGTAGATACAGAAAAGGGTTTGTTGCTTCCAGTTATACGGGATGTTGATAAAAAAAATATCACGGAGCTGGCAGTTGAAATAACTGAAATAGCAGAAAAAGCACGCAATCAAAAACTCAAGCCAGACGAAATGAAAGGTGGAAATTTTTCCATTTCAAATTTAGGCGGAATAGGGGGTACCAATTTCACTCCTATTATTTATCACCCTCAAGTGGCTATTTTGGGAGTGAGCCGTTCTAAAAAGAAACCGGTTTACATAAATGATACTTTTGAGCCACGGGATATATTGCCCTTAAGTCTTGCTTATGATCATCGTTTAATAGATGGGGCAGAAGGTGCTGAATTTTTAGATTGGATTAAGCAAGCGCTCGAAGATCCTTATAAGGCCCTGTTGGGATAACTTAATTAATATGTCTGAAAAAAAAGAACTCATTATAATAGGAGCTGGACCTGGTGGTTATGCTGCTGCATTTAGAGCAGCAGATTTAGGTATTAAGGTTACTCTAATTGATCCAGAGGTTAATCCCGGTGGAGTTTGTCTTTATCGAGGGTGCATACCTTCTAAGGCTTTACTTCATGTTGCCAGAGTTACTCAGGAAGCGCAAGCTGCAGAGGCGTACGGGATCAAATTTAAAAAACCAGATATCAACGTTAGTAAAATAGCTGACTGGAAAAATAAAGTTGTAGAGAAACTTACTGGGGGATTGGGCCAGTTAGCAAAAGCTCGTAAAATAGAATATATACAAGGGAAAGCAGCTTTTACTTCAGAAAATGAAATTGAAATTAAAAACAATAAAAATGATAAGTCAACATTAAAATTTCAGCAGGCGATAATCGCAACAGGCTCAACTATTTTGAATTTGCCCAATATTAAAATAGACCATAATATTATAATGGATTCTAACGATGCTCTTCAACTGGAAGAGATACCAGAAACGCTATTGGTTGTGGGTGGTGGATATATAGGTTTAGAACTTGGTAGTGTATATGCAGCTTTAGGCTGTAAAGTTTCTGTCGCTGAGATGACTTCAGGTTTTTTACCGGGCGTAGATAGAGATCTGGTAAAGGTTTTTGATAAAGAAAATCCTTTTGAATCTGTCTATTTTGATACTAAAGTAGAAAAAATACTTGTTAAAGATAATAAAGCACAAGTCACTCTTAAAGGAAATGATAAAACTGAAAGTAAAAAATTTGATAAAGTTCTTATCGCCGTAGGTCGCAAACCCAATTCTGATTCAATAAATCTAGACAAAGTAGGTGTAAAAACAGTAAATGGATTTATTCGAATTGATAATCAACAACGAACCAGTGTAGAAAATATATTTGCCATTGGTGATTTAACAGGGGAACCCTTACTAGCTCACAAAGCTAGCCACGAAGGCAGGATTGCAGCAGAAGTTATTGCAGGCGATAAAAGTGCGGGATATGATCCTAAAGCCATCCCAGCTATTGTATTTACAAATCCTGAGATTGCATGGTGTGGTATTACCGAACAAGAAGCAAAAGAGAATGAGCAGAAAGTTAAAGTGGTAAAGTTTCCGTGGTCAGCTTCAGGTAGGGCTGTAACTCTAGGAACCGATAAGGGACTGACTAAATTAATTGTAGATCCTAACAGCGGAATAATTTTAGGTGGAGGTGTGGCAGGAAAAAACGCTGGATCTTTAATTTCTGAAATTGTACTTGCTGTAGAAATGGGCTCAACAGCAGAAGATGTTGCTCTCACGATTCATCCACACCCAACACTCTCAGAAACTATAATGGAAAGTGCAGAATCATTTACTGGCTCGCCCACACACATTTTTAAAGGTAGCTAGAAAATGAAAAAAGCCACAGACTTTAAAGTATGTGGCTTTTTAATTATTTGAAACTTACTATTAAAAATCCTGAACCGTAGGACGAATAATAATTTCGTTAACGTCAACATCATTTGGCTGTTCTATAGCATAAGCAATTGCTCGGGCAATAGAATCTGATGGAATTGCCTGTTGGTAAAATTCTTTTACGTTTTTAGAACTTTCTTCATGCGAACTACCTTCTTTTAATTCAGAATCAATAGCTCCTGGTTGGATAGATGTAGTTCTTATTTTACCACCTACTTCGTGTCGTAAACCTTCAGAAATTGCTCTAACAGCAAATTTTGTCCCACTATAAACCGTGCCTCCAGGACTAAAAACTTTTACTCCGGCAACAGATGATAGGTTTATAAAATGACCAGAACCTTGTTTTTCAAAAATGGGTAGCGCGGCTGCTATACCGTATAATACACCTTTAATGTTTATATCTATCATGCGATCCCACTCCTCAACTTTAGTTTCTGTTAATGGGGCAATTGCCATAAGACCGGCGTTATTGATTAAAACATCGATTTTTCCAAAAGCTTCAACGGCTTTTTCTATTAGGGCCTTTACTTCTTTTTTATTGGTAACATCAGTTTTTACAACTTCTACTTTTCCACCTTCTTTGCGTATGTCCTCTGCAATGTCTTCTAGCTTATTAACGCGACGTGCGCCTATAACTACAGACGCTCCTTTTGCAGCTAGATGGCGTGCTGTAGCTTCTCCTAATCCGCTACTCGCTCCTGTAATTACAACTACTTTTCCTTTGATATTATCCTGCATTTGCTTCTAATTTTATTGATTATCTTATTTTCAAAGGACAAAACTAGAAGAAATCTACAGTATAAAAGTTTTGCTAAGGTGGATTATAAATTGTTTAACGCGTTTAATTAACATGGGTTAATCGAACGAAAATGCTGAAGGTGAATTAACCTAAAATCGTGTCTAATTGAACCACATCGCCCGGCTCTAAATTATCAAGTAATACAGTACCTACGCGAACGCGTACAAGTCTTAAAGTTGGATAACCCACTGCCGATGTCATTTTTCTCACTTGTCTAAATTTCCCTTCTGTTATAGTTATGCTAATCCAGGAAGTAGGTCCATGTCTGTCATCTCGAAGCTTTTTTTTACGTAAGGGAAGATTTGGGATTTTTTCTAACTTCTTGACCAGACAAGGTTTGGTTTTGTATTTCTTTCCATTAATTCCTATTTCAACCCCTTCTTGCATATTCTGTATTGCTTCAGAAGTTATTGAGCCATCAACCTGTGCATAATATTCTTTTTCAATGCCAGAACGATTGATGGAATCACTCAGTTTCCCATCCGTTGTAAGAAGCAACAATCCTTCAGATTTTTCATCTAACCTACCTATTGCCATTACATTTTCAGGGAAATTGAACAATTCGCTCAAAAAATTCTTTTTCCGAGCTTGTCTTTCATCATTGCTCAACATCTGACTGATGTAACCATAAGGCTTGAAGAGTTTAAAGTGCTTGTGTAGAGATTGTTCCATTTTTAATTGTGAAAGGTGTACCAAATTTAGTGATTGCTTTCTATACTAAAAGCAACTGTTAAGTTACCGTGAAAGTAAAGCCAAAGCGCAATATATATGAATGAAAAAGGTTTTACATATAGATTTAAAGCTTAAATTATAGTATATTTGGCTGTAAAATTTTAACATAATATTAAGAAAGACGGTGTGACGGAATACGGCAAACATAAAGAAGCATTCATTGAAGAGCAGATTGATCTAAAAAAATTGCTTGATCAAGTGGATGAAGTCATTTATCAATTTAAATACGTGCCAAGAGTTGAGAGTTATTCTTTTACGTTTGCCAGTGAAAGCATTAGGGAAATTTATGAAGTTACACCAGAAGAGATTAAAAACGATGCTACGCCTTTATTTAATAGAATCCATCCCAAGGATGTTGCGAAGGTACTTGCGGCTATAAAAAGAGCTACACAAAATTTAAGCAGTTGGGATTATGAATATCGCCTTCTTTTACCAAAGAAGGGAGTACGCTGGGTTAGAGGTAAAAGTACTCCTAAAAAGCAGCCAGATGGAAGCATAATCTGGAGCGGAAGTGTGCGTGATATCACCGATAAAAAACAGATTGAGATAGAACTTCTTGAAAAAAAGAACCGTCTCAAAATGGCGCTGGCAAGTTCTCAAGATGGTATTTGGGACTGGGATTTAAAAACACAAAAAGTATTTTATTCTGAAGAATCGCATAAGATGCTTAAAGCGGAGCATATGGATTTAGAAAATAATCCAGACGCTTGGTCAGCTCGAGTTCATCCAGATGATTTAAATGCCTATTATAAAGACATAGAAGACCATTTCTCTGGTAAAACCGAGCATTATGTAAATGAGCACCGCGTTAAGCGTAATGATGGAAAATATATATGGATCTTAGATCGCGGTAAAGTGATAGAGTGGGATGAGGAAGGAAAGCCTTCACGTGTTATAGGTACGCACTCAGATATAACCGAGATTAAAAATAAAGAGGAAAACGCGGTTAAAATGCTTACCGTAGTCGCAGAACAGAACAAACGCTTACTCAATTTTGCACACATTGTTTCTCATAATTTACGCTCACATTCTGGCAACTTTCAATCCTTATTAGGGATGATGGATCAGGCGGATAGCGCAGAAGAAAAAGAAGAACTTTTAGATTACATAAAAAAAGTTTCTGAAGGCCTTGCAGAAACCATAGTACATTTAAATGAAGTAGTAAATGTGCAAACAGAAAGTTTTACCGAGCTAAGACAGATTAATCTATATGATTATGTTGAAAAGACCTGTAACATATTAAAGGGTGATATTGAACAAAAATCTGGAGAAGTAATTAATGCTGTACCAGAGGATTTGACCATTGATTATAACAGTGCTTATCTTGAAAGTGTACTTCTCAATTTAATTTCTAATGGTTTAAAATATAGCTCAAAAGATAGGAACCCAAAAGTTGTTATAGACACCTATTATGAGGAGGGTAGTCTTGTTTTACGAGTCACTGATAATGGACGTGGGATCAACCTGGAGAAGCACGGAGAGGACATTTTTGGTATGTACAAAACCTTTCACGGGAATGCAGATGCAAAGGGTATAGGTCTGTTTATAACAAAAAATCAAATTGAAGCAATGGGCGGTTCTATAAGCGTTACCAGCGTGGTCAACGAAGGTTCTGTGTTTAAGATTTATTTTTAGCATCAATTTCTGTGACCGTTAATAAAGCATTACACTTCTATAAGTTAAACTAGCTGAAATAATTATATTGCCTTCATATCCCTAATTCTATGAAGACAAGGCTACTTATTTTTATTTGTTTTTTTACATTTTCGATTTTAAGCTACGCACAAACGGAGCAAACTTATGCAATTGTAATGCCCAGCTCTACTACTGCTCAAAACTGCCAGCGCTGTTTACAAATATTTAAGCAAACTCCTAAAGAAGTTCAGTTTTCAATTTTTAAAGACCCTAATAATACCCTCTATCTTCAAACTAACAGTAAGCAATGGTTCAACCAGATGTTTCAACGTGAATGGGATGGAATCGCGGTAGATATCGTTTCAAAAGAGCGTTATAAGTGTGACTTGCAAAATTTGGAAAAAAGCCAAATAAAGGGGCATTTACTTAAACCTGTTTACAAATCTTCTTTAAAAAAAGGATTTAAGTCAGTAGACAAAAACCTCTTTAGAGCACGCATAGGCAAATTACCAGCTAGCTTTAATAATCAAGAATTAGAATATAACATTCTGTTTATTAACAACCAGCATCTTTGTATGTACTACACCGTATTTAACGTACCAGCTTATAGATGGGATTTACTTGATCTGGGAATGTATCTTGATTCTCTGGCTTATAAGAGTTCTGCTATGACTTCTCAAGATGATTTATATAGATTACGTAATAAGAATATGAAATTTATAATCCCTTTTGAAAAGAATAAATCAGAATATTCTCCAGAAGATATAAGACCGATGTACGATTCTTTAAATCTCACAGATTTTAATATTAAACGTATAGATATACAAGCTTACAGTAGTGTAGAAGGCAGTCTCGGACATAATATTGAATTGCAGGAACAGCGAGCTAATAGCATTGTAAAATCTTTACAATTTTTTCAAGAACCTAATATTATAACAAAAGTAAATTCTTCTGAAAATTGGGTGGAATTTTTAAATGATATTGAAAACACTTCCTATTCAGATTACAAGCTTTTAAGCAAAAATGAGGTCAAAGCAAAACTAGTGGGGGCAGAGGGTGAATCGCTAGAACCGATTTTAAAAAATCATCGTAAAGCGGTGATCAACCTCAATCTAGAAAAAATTGATCGATATGCTGTGCTGTCTGCACCAGAATTGGTTAAAGAGTTTAATAAAGCAGTAGCGGGTGACAATATAGAAGAAGCTGGTATTATTCAAAATTCATTGTTTAATCGGCTAATGGCACAAGAAGTAAAGCCTGATATATTACGGGATTTACAAATTCCGCAGCAAGTAAAATATATTGATCTTCTTAATAATAATGCAGCTATTAAAACCTTAGTTGATGAGGCGTATTTAGTTATTGCCAATAACGAACTAAAAAAACTGGAGAATTTAGCTCCAAAAAATAAAAAGATAAAATACAATCTTGCTGCACTTAAATTTAAAATCTGGAAATATAAAGTTGAACCCATTGATGAGAGTGCCTTTTTAAAAGAAATTAAAGCATTAAAAAACTATGGCATAGAAAAAGGATTAGTTGACCGTATGCTTATTAACTATTACATCATAAAAAGCGAAGATTTTATGCGTAAACAAGACTATGCAAATAAGGATAAAATGGTCGCCGCTGTTGAAAATTTAATTAAGGGGGTTCTTTTTAGTGATTCAGATTATCTGAGTTTAGGACAATACCTGAGTTATTATTCACATTACGACAAAGCCACAGAAATCTTGCAAAAACGGGTAAACCATATTGATGTTGATGAAGACCTCCTGTTCTATTATTTAAATCTTACATTAATAGATAAGAACCTTACTCAAACCGATAATTACAGAACTACAATGCTCAACGCTGCCAATAGAAATAAGTCACGATACTGTAAATTGTTTAATGCAGCTTCAGATGGAGGAGTTACCTTTCAATTACTAGAGGACAATTACCTAAGAAATTCTTATTGTGAGAGTTGTATTGAATAAAATAAACACTTGGTTCTTTTACACCAAACTCTACTTAATTTTTCAGAATAAATAAAAATTGTTGAATTATCTGCCGCTATAAATGATTATATAATGTTTATTTAACTTTTTTGATAAGTTTATCTTAATTGCTAATCGTAAATTATACAAAGTTTACTCGGTTAGTAGCTAAAAATTAATCTTATCAAAAAAAATGTTATGTGTAAAAATCATGGAGTCTCTTACATGGGACAAGGACATGTTGAAGTAAAAGAAATTGATTATCCCAAACTCGCTTTAGGCGACCGAAAATGCCACCACGGCGTTATTTTAAAAGTAGTTTCAACAAATATTTGTGGTTCAGATCAACATATGGTACGCGGAAGAACTACAGCACCAAAAGGTCTGGTATTAGGTCACGAAATCACTGGAGAAGTAATTGAATGTGGTCGTGATGTAGAATTTATTAAAAAAGGGGATCTGGTTTCTGTACCCTTTAATATTGCATGTGGTCGATGCCGCAATTGCAAGCAAGGTCTTACAGGAATTTGTCTTAATGTAAATCCAGAACGTCCCGGTGCAGCATACGGTTATGTAGATATGGGTGGCTGGGTAGGTGGTCAGACAGAATATGTTATGGTCCCTTATGCAGATTTTAATCTTCTCAAATTTCCTGATAAGGCTCAGGCAATGGAAAAAATCAAAGATCTTACCATGCTTTCAGATATACTTCCCACAGGATATCACGGAGCTGTTACAGCTGGGGTAGGACCCGGTTCTATAGTTTATATAGCTGGTGCCGGGCCTGTAGGGTTAGCTTGTGCTGCAAGTTGTCATCTGTTGGGAGCTGCAGTTGTTATTGTTGGCGATATGAACAAAGACCGTTTGAAACAAGCAGAGTCCTTTGGTTGTGAAACTATAGATTTAACGAGTGACACTCCAGTAGAAGAACAGATTGCTGAGATAACAGGAAGTCCAGAAGTTGATTCTTTTGTAGACTGCGTAGGATTTGAAGCCAAAGGCCACGGAGAGAAATCTGGAGAAGAACAACCAGCGGTAGTCCTTAATCAGGCTATGGCCATTACGCGGGCAGGCGGTAAAATAGGAATCCCCGGGCTTTACGTTACAGAAGATCCTGGTGCTTCAGACAAAGCCGCAAAACAGGGAAATCTGAAAATCAGATTTGGATTGGGATGGGCAAAATCTCATTCTTTTTATACGGGTCAATGTCCTGTTATGAAATATCACCGACAGTTAATGAACGCAATTCTTTTTGATAAAATAGAAATAGCAAAAGCGGTAAATGTGCAAATAATCACACTTCAGGATGCGCCAAGGGGTTATGAAGAATTCGATAAGGGAGTAGCTAAGAAATTTGTTATCGATCCTCACGGAATGATAGCCTAATAGCCACAAGATAGAGAACAAATCCACATTTATAAATCTGAAATAATAGAATCCCGCAAGGGTAAATAACTAATTTTTAAAACAATAAAAAATGAATATCACATTAGCTCAAGCCGAAAAAATAATCGGTAAAGCAAAAGACAAATCAAAAGAAATAGATACAAAGATGAATATTGCAGTAGTTGATGCTGGTGCCAATCTTGTAGCTTTCGTCAGAATGGATGGTGCATGGCTCGGTTCTCATGATATAGCAATAAAAAAAGCAAAAACAGCAAGATTCTTTGATATGAACACCGGTGATATAGGACAAATATCTCAACCGGGTGGCTCTTTATTTAATATTGAACATTCTAATGGGGGGCTTATTACTTTCCCCGGTGGCGTACCCATTAAAGATAAAGAAGGAAATATTGTGGGAGCAATAGGGGTGAGTGGTAGTAGTGTGGAAAATGATCATACTGTAGCACAAGCCGGTGCGGATGCCTTCTAAAAGATATTAGATTTACTTTATAAAGGAGTGGGGTGATTAAATTTCTGCTCCTTTTTAATGTCTTGTAATTAAAAATTAGAGTTGTTTTACAAATAAACTATTAATTAGTAGGTTACCTCATATTTTACAATTACATTTGCAGCATAAAATATAAGTAGCGTTCTTCATCTAAAGTAAAGATTTCACTTCTCAGTATTTTAAGCAATAGTGCAGTAACAATTTAAGTACAAAAGTAAAAGGACAAGTATGTAAAGAATTAAGATAATTCTGAACAGTTCTGAAGTTATAAAGTCTTTCTCCTAATTTTTGATAGATTCAAGTTAATTCTTCAATTTTTCAAAAGCTTCTTAAAGCTAAAAGTAACAGTATCAGTATCAGTAAAGTAGATTCCTAAAGTACCCATCCCATTTTAAATATTATTCTCATTTTAGTTATTATATACTAGCAACTAAAGAGATAGGTTTAAAACCCAAAAGTAAATGAATATCATAAAACGATTTATAAATAAATTAATTAATAATAAAGTTAAAGTAATGCAAGAAGGAACAGTAAAATTTTTCAATACATCTAAAGGTTTTGGATTTATTAATTCATCAGAATCAAGTGAAGACATTTTCGTACACGCTAGTGGTCTTATCGATGAAATTCGTGAAGATGACCGTGTTGAATTTGAAACCGAAAGAGGTAAAAAAGGAATCAACGCTATCAACGTTAGAGTTATCGATTAATTCTAATTGAAAACGTATTTAAAAAGCCATCTCATTGAGATGGCTTTTTTTATGGATATATTTTCCAGGATCTTTTCACTAGTATTTTAAATTCTTCTATATCGTTCTATTATAGAACGTATTCCTCTAATTGGGATCAAGACCCAATCTGGTCTATTGTTTAACTCATAATTGAGTTCATACACTGCTTTCTCTAATAAAAAGGTGTCCAGCAGAATATTGTAATCCTCTTTATCTTTTGGAATGAAATTATTTTCTCCCATATTTTCAAAATAACCATGTAAAAACAACCGTGTTATATAGTAATACCAGGATTCGGCCCATTTTTCAAGTCCGCTATCTTTCCTAAGTTTATCATATTCATGTTCCATTATGCTGCTATAAGCTGCATAATGAAATGATCTTATCATTGCTGCTACATCACGCAGGGGCGAACGTTTCAACCTTCTCTCACTAAATGGGCGCGCGGGCTCCCCTTCATAATTTTTGATCATAAAATCTTTACCCGTCCATAAAACTTGGTTTAGATGAAAATCCCCATGAGTTCTTATTTTTAATGTGGGAATTTTATGGTCAAAAACGCGTTTAAAACATTCTAAAACCTCATTTCTCATATCAAGAACCTCTTGGGCCTCTTCTTTTATTGCTTCTGGAAGATCATTTAGATTTTTTTCTAAATTCTCAAAAGTACTTCTGGTCAAACTTTGTAAAGAAGAGAATAATGATCGCTGATAATGTAAAGAAAAGTCTTCGTGTTCAAAATCTTTTGTTCCTGGATGAGATGCTAATGCCTGATGCATTTCTACACTCCTTTGTCCTAATAAAGCAATGCGTTCGGGGAAAATATTGCCCATAAGCATCTTCATATCCTCTGGTATTTCACTATAATCAATGGGTTCTGTTAAATTATAATTAGATTGATTCAATTTTACCTCTTTATGTCTCGTGAGTACATTATCTATATAACGGTGCAATGCATCCTTGGTATATTCCCACGCATTGCTGTGATTTGCTTCTAGATCTTGAGCCATTCCGAGAATTACATTATTTCGAATAGCTGTGTGATAGGATATTGAACCTACAAATTTGGGTGCATTCTTAAATTGGGCAGTCTCTGAAAGGTATTTAGTAATTTCTAAATCTGGATTAATGGTACTGTCCAGTCTTCGGTAAAGTTTAAGAAGATACTTGTTATCATAAATTATTGATGTATTGTTTTGTTCGGTTTCTAAAATCCTCGAATTAAAAGATTCGGTTTTTAATTTAATTTTTTCTTTTCCTTTAGAAAACTCCAATGTTTCGTTACCGCTGTTGACTTTCTTACCTTTTTTAATATTTTCCAATAAAGTATTTCTATAATTTTCAGAAAATACAGCATCAAATAAAATACCTTCTTCTTTGCCCACAGTAAGATTCGCAAGAATACCTTTTTTAGGAATATCCCTAATTTGCTCTTCTTTTTCTAATGGCATAAAGGCCAAAGGTAATTGGTAGGATTCTGGCAAACCATCATTATAAACTACTTCTGCAATAAATAAGGTAACCGGTAAATTTTTTACTGGAAAATTCTTTTTATTGGCAATAGAAATGCTTTGAATAACTCTCGATTTCCCTTCAAACCAACTTCTACTATTTAAGTAGGAAGGAATTACTTTAGTCTCTAATCTTTTCTGATTTTTATTTTCGGTTAAATCTGCCCAAGACTTAATTGCCATACTGGGAGTTTTTGTTTCTCCAGCTTGGCCTTTTTCCTTTTCAAGAGAAAACCAGTAATAGCCATGAGGAGACATTGTAAATAAATAGGAATCTTCAGTAATACGAGGGAACTTGTTATGACTAAAAACTTCTACAGGTATGTGATCTTCATACTCCTGCAAGTTTAATTCTGCAGCCTGTGAAAAACGGGAAAGGTTTCCCAGAACCAAGATATCTTCATCTTCATAAGAGCGTATAAAAGCAATAATTTTTGCATTTGAAGGCGCTAAAAATTTAATATCTCCACGGCCAAAAGCTTTATAGCGTTTACGCATTCCTATAATACGCTTCATCCACCATAAAAGTGAGGAAGAGTTCATTTGTTGTGCCTCAACATTTACGCTCTCATATTTATACTCTGGATCAATGATGGTAGGTAAGTATAGTTTATGGGGATTTGCAGTTGAAAAACCAGCATTTCTATCGGCAGTCCATTGCATAGGTGTTCTCACCCCATCACGATCACCTAGGTAGAAATTGTCGCCCATCCCAATCTCATCGCCATAATAAAGTACTGGTGTCCCAGGAAGAGAGAATAGCAACACATTCATTAATTCTATCTTATTGCGATTGTTATCTAGCAGGGGTGCAAGCCGATGGCGTATTCCCACGTTTATTTTTGCCTGAGGGTCCTTTGTATATACTTTGTACATATAATCCCGTTCCTCATCGGTTACCATCTCTAGGGTAAGTTCATCGTGATTACGAAGAAAAATGGCCCATTGGCATGATTCAGGAATATCTGGGGTCTGATCTATAATATCTATGATAGGATACCTGTCTTCCATTTTAACCGCCATAAACATTCTGGGCATTATAGGAAAATGATAGTTCATATGACACTCGTCACCATCACCAAAATAGGCGGCAGAATCTTCTGGCCACATATTGGCTTCAGCAAGAAGCAGTTTGTTATCATAATTAGCATCAATATGTGCTCGTAGTTTTTTTAAGAAGACATGGGTCTCGGGTAAATTTTCGCAATTTGTATTTTCCCGTTCAAATAGATAAGGCACTGCATCCAGTCTAAAACCGTCGACACCCATATCACACCAGAAATCCATTATTTTTAATACTTCATCCTGTACATTAGGATTATCAAAATTTAAATCGGGTTGATGAGAAAAAAATCTGTGCCAGAAATATGCTTTGGCAACAGGATCCCATGTCCAGTTAGAAGGTTCTGTATCTGTAAAAATAATGCGGGCCTCATCATACTTTTTGGGATCGTCTGTCCAGACGTAATAATCTCTATAATCTGATCCTTCAGGTGATTTTCTAGCCCTTTGAAACCATTCATGTTGATCTGAAGTATGATTTATAACCAACTCTGTGATAACCTGCAAACCGCGCTTATGAGCTTGTTTTATAAGCTTTTTAAATCCTTTTGTATTTCCGTATGATGGATTAATACTATAATAGTCGGCTATATCATAACCATCATCCCGAAGCGGAGAAGGGTAGAAGGGAAGCAGCCAAATTGCTGTAACTCCTAAATCTTCCAAATAATCCAATTTCTGAAGCAAGCCATCAAAATCCCCTATGCCATCACCGTTACTATCAAAAAAGGCTTTTATGTGTAATTCATAAATTATAGCATCTTTATACCAATGTATGTTCTCGTCTAACTTTGTAGGATTATTCATAAAATACTTTAGGTTTTTAATAAATCAAATACTCGAAAATTAAATAATTGATTGAATTGTAGTTAAAAATTGCAGCTAGGCTGGATTAAAACTCTTTTAAATTTAATGAAGTGTACTCTACTATGAAGTTAAATTATAATTAAACCTTAAAAATAAGATTGTAACAATTTTTATTTCAAAGATATACAGTCGATATATTAAAGATTTTACTACTGATTTTTCTAAGAAAAAACACTCAACTAAAAAGTACAGATTGTACATTTGCCGCCGAGACGGTGAGCATTTTTAATATTGCAAATACCTTCAGAAGTTATACTGTTTGCTGTTTCCCCCTATACATTGATTTATGAAACAACAAGATACCCTTCAAGAAATTAGTGAAGCGGAAATTGATAAATGTATTTCTATACTGGAACATCTGGTAAGTAATACGGATGATATTTTTGAGATTTCAAAAGAAAAGCGCACCGCTCTTATCAAAGCTTCCGGAATGCTGTCAAGGCCTAACAGAGATGAGTTTTCGCGAAGGAAAAAAGATGCTAAAAAAGCACAAAAACGAAAAAAAGCAGCAAAAGATAAGAATGCCCGTAAAGAAACAGGAATAAGAAGTGCGCGTGAAGCAGTTGTATTTGTTGCTCCAAAACTTCTCCCTGCGTCAGATCTTTCTTCTAAAGAACAATTGGAACTGGAATCTCCACGTAATTGCTACGTTTGTAAAAACCTTTTTACAAAACTTCATCATTTTTATGATACCATGTGTACAGAATGTGGTGATTTGAATTATGCCAAGCGTTTTCAGACTGCAGATTTAAAAGGCCAAGTTGCTGTTATTACAGGCTCTCGCTTAAAAATAGGGTACCATATTACTTTAATGCTTTTAAGGGCAGGAGCAACCGTGGTTGCAACCACACGATTTCCCGTAGATTCTGCATTGCGTTTTTCTCAAGAGGATGATTTTATGCAATGGGGTCATCGTCTAAAAATACATGGTCTTGATCTTAGACATATTCCCAGTGTCGAGATCTTTTGCAATTTTATCGAGCAGAAATACAAAAATCTGGACATCCTTATTAATAATGCCGCTCAAACAGTTAGAAGACCAGCCGGGTTCTATCAGCACCTCATGGAGAAAGAGGATATGCCTCTGGATGCTTTGCCAAAATATGCAGCAGGTCTGCTAAAAGATCATATAAACTGTCTGCAGGAGTTAAAATCTCTTACGAGCGGGGTTAACAATCAAAACAGCTCACTTCCGGTTACGTGGCATGGACCTGAACCGGGAATAGGAATTAGAGCTTCGGCTAAATTGTCGCAGATTCCTTATAGTTTTGATAATTCCCTGAGTGTAAAAGAAGTGTTTCCAGAAGGGCAATTGGATGCCGATTTGCAACAGGTCGATTTGCGAAAAACTAACAGTTGGCGTCTAAAATTAGGGGAAATTGAAACTACAGAAATGGTGGAGGTACAACTCGTTAATTCTATAGCTCCTTTTGTTTTGTGCAATCGCTTGGGTGAACTCATGAAGAAGGAAAATACGGGTAAAAAACACATTATAAATGTTTCTGCCATGGAAGGTAAGTTTCACCGTTTCTTTAAGGAAGATCGCCACCCGCATACTAATATGGCAAAAGCAGCTTTAAATATGCTCACTCATACTGCTGCAGGAAGCCTTGCTAAAGAAGGTATTTATATTAATGCTGTAGATACAGGTTGGGTGACAGATGAAGATCCTGCGGAGCTTGCTAAACGTAAAGCAGAATTGCACGACTTTCAACCGCCTCTGGATATTGTAGATGGCGCGGCACGGGTAATGGATCCTTTAATAGATGGGATAAACACAGGTAAGCACTGGAGCGGTAAATTTCTAAAAGATTACAGACCTATTGATTGGTAGAATCTATGATTTAATGGGATTTCGCTTTAGGCAATACCCAATATAATTTTATCATTTTTTTTTCAATTTTCTTTCAATTAAAATTGAATAGAATTCAATTTCTACTTTGCTTAAACATAGCTTGGAATGTTACAATTTTAAAAACATTTTAGGATTTTATTTTCTTGAGCTTTAAATTTTAATGAAGAAATATTTCTATAGTATTGGGCTTAAAATTAATGCGCAACATTAATTTTAAGTCTCTTACATCTTTGCGCTTTCTCTATTCAATTCTTCTATTTTTTATTTAAATTTAAGCAAGCCTATAAACAGTATCCCTGGTTAAATGCTTCTAAAAAATAATTAATGAAAAAGAAAAAATCCTCTTGTGGTTGTAGTAACCACAATCCGTTCCATTGTATTATACCTCCTTACATGCTAGAAAAAATGGCAACTTCTCCCAATGAGAAAGTGAGGCAAATGGCAATTAGAAATCTGGTTATAGGTTCAGAAATACGAGCGGAAAGACGAGCCATTGCTCCAGAAATGGTATCTTCTTTATTGCTGAATAATGCTGGGAAGTATAGAGAAGTCTATGACATGGAAAATAGACCAAACAGAAGAGATTTATTACCTGGGAAACTGGTTAGAAGTGAGGGTGACGAGCCTACAAATGATGTTGCCGTAGATGAAGCATATGATAATGCAGGGTACACTTACGACTTTTATAAAGAGTTATTTGGAAGGGATTCCCTTAACGATAGCGGCCTGGCTCTTATATCTTCTGTGCACTTATCTAATAACTATAACAATGCTTTCTGGAACGGAAACCAAATGGCGTATGGCGATGGTGATGGCGTAGTGTTCGATAGATTTACTAAATCATTAGATGTAGTAGGTCATGAATTTACCCATGGTGTTGTAGATTTTACCTCAAGACTTGTTTATCAAGATGAACCTGGAGCACTTAATGAACATTTCGCAGATGTTTTTGGAACTTTAATTAAACAATGGGTAAATAAGCAGGATGTTGAAACAGCAGATTGGTTAATTGGAAGCGATATTATAATTCCTGCTCCTACAAGACGTGGTATTCGTGATATGAAAAATCCGGGTACGGCTTATATTGATGATCCCGATTTAAACGGGACAGATCCACAACCAGATCATATCTCAAAAAAATATAACGGTGAGTCTGATAATGGGGGAGTGCATATAAATTCTGGAATTCCGAATAAAGCCTTTTGTGAAACTGCTATAGCAATAGGTGGTTTTGCTTGGGAAAGTGCAGGAAGGATCTGGTATGAAGCTATGCTACAACTCACGCCTAACAGCAACTTTAACCGAATGGTAACCATTACTAAAAATACAGCTCTTGCCTTATATGGAGCTGAAAGTAAAGAATATGAAAGTGTGGTTTACGGTTGGCAAACAGTGGGACTATGAAAATTAAATGTATTAAAAGCGGCGGATTTATGGGAAGGGAGCTTATGTGTGAGATAGATACTGACGAATTAAATACAGCCGAAAAAATAGCATTTAACGAAGTGGAAAAAGAAGGTAGAGAGGATCCACAAATACGGGATTCTTTTGTCTATTATTTTAAAATTGAAGGGGATACTAAAAATGATATATGCGTAGATGAAACACTTCTGACAGAAAAAATGATACCTTTTATTAACAAAGTAGATTCAAAATTAAAATGAATAGTGCATTCCTTCAAATGTTTCTTAATCCCATTATAATTGATTTATTTTGCTTTGAGGTGATTTCCAATTTTATCAATATTTTGCCTATAAATTGGCACGTAATGATATCTGCTCTAGCAGGGTGCCTTCTTCACGAATTTATTTATTGGTTTGAGCTTCGCCATGAAATAGCCAAAGGCAAAATACCACCCGAACTCAATTCCAGACCCTATTGGATTATCACCATACTCTCAGTAATTATATTCAGCTTGGGGGCATATTGCTATTTTATTTTTTCTGAAGATCAAGCCAATCTCAACTTTTTTACTATTGCTATATTTTCTGCAGGTTTTCCGAGACTTTTTAAAGGAGCAGTTCAGCAAATAGGAAATCCAAATCCACATAATAGAAAATCGATTCTCTCAGAAAATTCAAGGTCTTTTACTCTAAAAGACTTTTTTATGATTAAAAATTAAATTTTCTATGTGGGGTTTTGATACTGGTTTTTTGGGTACTGACTGCAGCTGGGAGGTTTTTCTTCCCCAATTATCTAATCCGGCATATTCCCTTATTCCTTATACCCATTTTTCCGTTTATCATAACTTGAACCGTAAATTGGCTTTGTATAGTGCCTGTAATATAAATGAAAAATTTCCCGGCATTCCCCGAAGGTCATTTAGAAAAGATCTTATTCATTTAGGTGCGGAGGATCAATTGGGAGATGGTTTTTATAAATCTAAAACCTTAGACCATCCTACTAAGAAAAATGCAAATGTTTTTGATAGAGGTCACATTATTAGCAGACAATATCCACAATGGGGAGAAACTAAGGACATTGCAAAAAGGGGGGCAGATGATACTTTTTATTATTCCAATGCTGCACCACAAGTTCCTGAAGTAAATCAATTTGATTGGAAAGATCTTGAGCTTTTTATCATAGATGAGTTGTCTTTAAAAAAAATAAGTGTTCTTTCCGGTTTGATTCTATCTCAAAATGATCCTATTGCAAGCTATATTAATAGTTATTCTAAAGATGAGGAACAGATACAGATACCCCTTAAATTCTGGAAAATCGTGTATTACATTTATGAGAATCAACTAAAGAGAATCGCTTTTGTGTTTAAACAGGATCAAATAGTTTATAATTTACCGTTTATCACAAAAGTGGAACAACTTAAAGAGTCTATTGATCCATTTGATTTTTTAC
>CAXBEL010000018.1:0-36250 GCA_963974735.1 uncultured Flavobacteriaceae bacterium
GCTGGAGCTAATTTTGTAAAGTGGTTAATAGATGAGTATATTAATGATAAAGAAATTGATGAGCAGTTTGAATGTTGGGAAGAAGATTTGTTAATGTTACGCTATGACGATGAAATTTTAGTTCATGGATATAAAGGTTAATACAGAGACTACGATTGTTTTTGATTTGGATGATACTCTATATAATGAACTGGATTATCTTAAATCGGCATATAAAGATATTGCCACTACTATAGATAGGGTAAATTGGCATAAAATTTATGCTTATATGTTTGCTCTTTATCGAGAAGGATTCGATGTATTTGATAAGTTAGAAGAAGATTATGGATGTTCTAAAAATGAATTAATCCATGTTTATCGAAAACATATTCCCTCGTTGCAATTATTTGATAATGCTTTACTGATTTTAAAAGAAATTAAAAATAAAAATGGGAATCTAGGTATCCTAACTGATGGTCGTTCTAGTACTCAGAGAAATAAAATTGAATCGTTAGGTATCGGGGGATTAATAGATAAAATAGTGATATCGGAAGAATTAGGTACGGAAAAGCCTAGCAGGAATAATTTTCTTGCCATTGAGCGATTTTTTGAAACGGAGCATTACTATTATATAGCGGATAATTTTAATAAGGATTTTGTAACTCCAAACAAGCTAGGATGGAATACAATAGGGATGGTTGATAATGGACTTAATATTCATTACAATTCAAAAATTCTAAGAAAACCAGAGTATTTACCCCACCGCTTCATAACTTCTTATTCAGAATTAGAGATTATACCATAAAATAAGGTATTTAAAATTGATCTTACCTTTTAGATTTTTCTAAATACACTCTATCTTTCTGCTTATTTGGTATTTCCATATCCATACCCATATCCATACCCGTAACCTTTCTTATAATCAGTACCGTTCAGAAGAACTGCCATATTAGGTAGACGTTTTTCTCTATACAAACTTTCAGCCATTGGTAGTAAACGCTTATCTAGATAATGCGCTCGAATAATATAAACAACTATATCTGCAAGATCACTTATAAGAAGCGTGTCTGTTACTAATTGAATGGGAGCCGTGTCCACAATTACATAATCATAATTTTCCCTAAGATATTTAAAAAGAAATTTCACTCGATCATTCATTAATAATTCAGCGGGATTTGGAGGTATCACTCCTGAAGGTATTACATCAAAAGAATTCTCTTCTTCCATTTTATAGATTATGTCAGATGGGTTCAGATCTTTATTAGTAATATAATTTGTAATTCCAGGAGTATTCTGCCCATTGGGTAATGTTAGTATTTCATGAATTTTGGGATTACGAAGGTCTGTTCCAACATAGGCAACCTTTTTACCAGTCACCGCCATCACTTTAGCTAAATTGGCAGAAATAAAAGTTTTTCCTTCTCCTGAAATTGTTGAAGTTGTAAAAATAACCTTGCCTTTTTCGGTAGAAATATTGGCCATCAAAAAATCTAAATTTGTTCTAAGAATTCTGAATGACTCAGCAATAGCAGATCTACTAGCTTTGCTAACTACCATTTTAGTTTTACTTTTGGTTTTTGGAATGTCTCCAATAATAGGAGTGCTCAATATTTTTTCTAAATCATTTTTAGAATTTACTTTTACGCTTAGCAAACCTCCAACGTATATGAATAAAAATGGAATTAAAAATCCTGCAAAAACAGAACCTATATAAATGATTTTTTTAGGCGGCGATACAGAGGCAGAATTAGTAATGATGGCAGGATCAACTACACGAGCATTGTCTGGAGTTACTTCGCTAGAAATTTCCGCTTCTTCCCTTTTCTGTAGCAAATAGAGATATAATTGTTCTTTTATGATCGATTGCCTTTCTATTTCTTTTAGAGCTTGTTGTTGTTTGGGTGCAGAATAAACTCTCCCACTAAAATATCTATCTTGGGTTTGTAAACTATTCAGTTTTATTTTTGTAGATTCTTCCAAGTTATTAAGACTAGCCAGCATAGATTGCTTTAAATCGTTAAGTTGTTGGTCCAGATTGACAATTGTGGGATTTTGTAATGTAGAAGATTCTAATATTCTATTTCTTCTTAAAACAATCTCATTATATCGTGATACAAGATTTGTTACTGCAGGGTCAGAAAAACCAAGATTTGCGGGTACTATATCGTAATTAGATCCTTGATCCTGAGTATACCCACGCATCATTTGAATTAAATTGAGTTGTGTATTTAAAGAGGATATTTCCCGAGAGGTTTGTAAATTATTCTCAGCTAATCGCTGAGTCTGAGCTCCAATATCTGTTGTGAGCCCTCTGTCAGACTTAAATTCGGCAGCTTCTGTGTCCACTGCAGAAAGATCAGTAGTGATTAAAGAAATTCGCTCATTAATAAATTCTGCAGTTTTAGCAGCTATTGCTCTATTATCTTTGGCTGCAGCTATTTTATATTCATCAACCAGTGTATTAACGATATCCATCGCCTTTTTTTCGACAGGATCTTTTAAAGTGATTGCTATAACAGAAGAACTGTTACCAACTGTAGAGATATTTATTTTATTCCTATAGTATTCGGAAACTTGCTGTATTGGCTGGACGACTACTTTAACTAACTTTCCTATATTATGCTTTATATCTTTATTATAAGGTGTAATTATTATATTTCCAAGAGTTGTTGAGATAGTTTTGCCAAAGGAATATTGTTTTCCTTTATCTTCACCATCATTAAGCAATGTAAATTTAGTTTTAGAATCAACCCTAATATTTAAGTTTTTTGATTTGGTATAGATTATAGAGTCGCTTTCAAGGAAATTAATTTCTATACTTGACTTTGGGTAGCTTTCGAAATCCAAGACAGTACCTTCAGAAAAGTATTGAATATTTAAATTTAACCTTTTAACAACATTAGTCATTAAGGTTCGGGATTTAAGTATTTGAGTCTCATTTTCAATTTTGCTCTGACCTTCATTAAAAAAGTCAAGGTCCTGAAATGCTGCCATTTCTGAGGCAGCGCTACTATTTTGTTGATTAAGCAATATTGAAGTTGAAACTGAATACTGAGGTACTGTATAACGCATATAAACGTAGGCAAGAGCAACGCACAATACTAAACTTAATACAAACCAATACCATTTCCTTAAATAGCTGAATATAACTTCGCGGAAATTTTCATCGTTTTGACCAACGCCCATTAACGCAGGCGTTTCTATTTTTGATTCTTTTAACATTTAAAATCTTAATATTAATGTAGTAATAGATAGAAGTACGCTTATTGCACTTAAGACTACACCAAAGGTATTATTATCTTCTGAACTTTTCACACGAGATTCATTTGGTACTACGTAGACAACATCATTTTGAGCTAGGTAATAAGCGGGTGAATCAAAAATATCTTTGGATGTTATATCCAACTTGTAGAATTGTTTGGCGTCACCATCATCTCTCACGACTAATATATCTTTTCGCTTACCTTTAATAGTCATGTCTCCGGCAAGGCCTATGGCTTCTACAACTGTAACCCGTTCATTAGGTATATTGTAAGCACCAGGAGATGAGACTTCACCCACAACTGTTATTTTAAAATTACTTATACGAATGTTTATTATAGGATTTAAAATATAGGCTTTTAATTTTTCTCTTAATAAATTTTTAGCTTCTATTCGTGTTAGTCCACCTAATTTAATAGTTCCTAGAACTGGAAACTCAATATTACCTTCACTATCTATTAAATATGTAGCGGCAGAACTACTACTCGTAGCTTGTGGATCTAAAGTATTTGATGTTGCAATAGAAAGATTTTGAGAAATATTAAAAGCTCGAGCACTTTCCATATCAGGAGCGGATACTAATATGCTTACTATGTCATCTGCTTGAAAAATAGGTTCAAACGAATTTGTTGAAGCCTGTTTCTCCAAATGCTGTACGTTTTCAAAGTATATCACATCCTTTGGTTGACTACAAGAAAATAATAAAACACTTATGAAAAGAGCGCAAAAGATTAGTCTGAAACAATAAATTTTGTTCATTATAGATTAAGATTATTGACGTTTATATTGAAATAAAGAAATAAATAGGAAACTAAAATAGCTTTTTTTTTTAAGCAATATAGTTTGAAACCTCTTTTTGATAAGAAAGATTTACTAAAATTTCTTTATTTCGTTCATCTATAATCTCATATTCCGAATTTTTGGAAATGTACTCAGGTACAATTTCTTTTAATTTGCTTACAATAATATGATTATCTTGATTTAGAAGATTTATTAAGCAAAGGTCTTCAATTAGATCTTTAAGTTTATCGCAATTCGAAACAGAGAATTTGCTTTTCATAATTTTTTTATGATGCGTGGCAATCGTGTTTTCCCCATTTGCCAATAATTCTTCATACAATTTTTCACCAGGGCGTAAACCTACAAACTCTATATCTATGTCTTTTGGATAATTTAGACCGGATAGTCGAATCATTTTTTTAGCCATATCATAAATTTTTACAGATTCTCCCATGTCAAATATAAATATTTCACCGCCATTACCCATGGCTCCTGCTTCTATTACTAGTTGGGATGCCTCGGGAATGGTCATAAAATATCGCGTAACTTCAGGATGGGTTACAGTAATAGGTCCGCCGTTTTTTATCTGCCTTTTGAATAATGGAATAACCGATCCGTTAGATCCCAGAACATTCCCAAATCGTGTAGTTATAAATTTGGTTTCACTTTCTGTCTGTAAACATTTAATGTACATTTCTGCAACACGCTTAGTTGCCCCCATAACATTTGTTGGATTGACTGCCTTATCAGTCGAAACAAAAACAAATTTGTTTACTTTAAATTTCGAAGCTAAGTCTGCCAAATTGCGTGTAGCGTGAATGTTTATTTTTATGGCTTCGCACGGATTGCTTTCCATTAATGGTACATGTTTGTATGCTGCAGCATGAAAAACCATATTCGGATGATAAATTTTAAATAGGTTTTCTACTCGCTGAAAATCTCTTATATCGGCAACTATTGGGGTGAAATTTTCAAAACCGTTGCTTCTTAATTCCTGCTCTAAATCATATAGAGCAGATTCTGCCTGATCTATTAAAACCAGATGTCTACTTTTAAAAAATGAAATCTGTCTTACAATTTCACTTCCTATAGATCCTGCCGCCCCTGTAATCATGACCACTTGACCATCTAATTCTGCAGCAACTTTCGCATTTTCAAGACGTATTGGAGCTCTATCTAAAAGATCTTCAATCTGTATCTCTTTAATTTGCGATGCCTTAAGGGTGCCATCTAGCCAATCACCTACAGGTGGTACTATTTTTACCTTAACCGGCAGACTCAGCAGTTCATCAGATATTTCTGTTAACCTCTCTTTGGTTATACTTTGTATTGAAATTATAATTTCATTTATACCATGTTTTGCAATGAATTTTTCATTAATATTTTGTCGGGTATAAACATTTGCTCCATTTAATTGTTTGCCAATTTTTCCTGGCTTGTCATCAATAAAACCAACAACTACCACAGATTTATGTGTGTCATTTATTATTGCTGATTGTGTAAGTAGGCCAGATTCCCCAGCGCCATAAATTAAGACGCGGGTTGAAACAATTGAAGTTGATTGTAATGATTGATAGGCATATTTGAAGATCAATCGGCTTATAATCAAAGCAAAACTATTAAGTAAAAAGTGAATAAATAGAATAGATAGAGGGATGTGAAGTGATTCAGTACCAAGTATTAAAATATTCAAAACATTTAAGCATGCACCTAGAACAAAGAGCAAACATATCGCATAAAATATGTTCTGAGCATCTTTAAGACCTGTATGTCTTATAACTCCCTTAAAAGACCCTGTCAATAAAAAACAGGTTGTGGCAAAGATTAAGACTATTGGAAATTGCGTTAGAAAATTTGTAAAATTAAAATCAAGCGTAAGTCCAAACCTAATGGAATAGGCTATAAAAAATGTAAGTGCTGTGATTATTAAATCAATGGCAAGAACAAGCCATTTCGAAGCGTGTCGATGTGAGTAATTGAGTATAAAGTTTTTCATTATGAGTTGGGAGTTTTAATTAATGAAACGATTTGTTGTAAATTTTCTTTTAAAAGGTTTGATCCACTTGGAAGGCAAAGACCTCGCTCAAATAAATCATTTGAAACACCATTGTCATAGGCAGGAGAGTTTTTAAAAACAGGTTGTAAATGCATTGGTTTCCAGAGTGGTCTGGATTCTATATTATTTTCTTCTAATTTTAGTCTAATTGACTCGCGCATTTCAAAGGATTCTGTTAGAATACATGTGAGCCAGCGATTTGAGTAATATCCAGATGGCTCATTTAGAAAACTAATTCCTTCTAAGTTAGTAAGATTTTTTAAATAAAACTCATAGTTAGATCGTCTGGCCGCTACATGTTCATCCAATACTTCCATTTGCCCTCGACCTATACCCGCCACAATATTACTCATACGATAATTATGGCCTATCTCTGAATGCTCGTAATGGGGGGCACTGTCCCTAGCTTGAGTAGCTAAAAAAACAGCCTTATCTTTAATTTTTTTATTTTTAGCAACTAAAGCGCCGCCGCCAGAGGTTGTAATAATTTTATTTCCGTTAAAGGATAAAATTGAAATATCTCCAAATGTGCCACATTTAAAACCTTGGTAGGTGCTTCCCAATGCTTCTGCGCTATCTTCTAAAACTGGAATGTCATAATTTTTTGCAACAGCAGAAATTGCTTCAGCATTGTAAGGCATCCCATAAAGATGAACTGCAATTATAGCTTTTGGTTTTTTTCCTTTGGAAATACGATCTTTGATAGCTGATTCGAGTAGTTCTGGACACATATTCCAAGTATCCCTCTCACTATCAACAAAAATAGGTTTGGCTCCAAGGTAAGTAATAGGATTAGCAGAAGCAGCAAATGTAAAAGACTGGCAGATAACTTCATCATCTGCCTTAACATCGAGAAGCTTTAATCCTAAATGCAGGGCGGCCGTTCCTGAAGATAAAGCTGCAACTTGAGAATCTTGGCCTAAATATTTTGCTAGGTCTTGTTCAAATCCATTTACATTAGGACCTAGCGGGGCAATCCAATTAGATGAAAATGCTTCATTGATATATTTAAGTTCGTTACCTCCCATGTGGGGAGAGGAAAGCCATATTTTTTCTGTATCTACCTCAATCATGATTTTTCTAAGTTAATACGTACAAGCGTCATTTGAATCTAACACCTTGTTCATACATTAACAATAAAGCTCAGTTTTAAAATGTTTTTAAAACAACATTGAAAAATAAAACTTTAGGGGAAAATCTTGACGGGGCCATTGAAATAGAGTGTCTTATAACCCTCTAAATTGTCTACACAAATATGAATCTAATTTTGCTTAATGTATAATATAATCAATGCTTTTCGATAAAGTAGAAGATTTTGCCGATAAAGAAATAATTTACACATTTTTACTAGAAAAAAATACAATATAATCTAAATAGTAAGCATTTTGCCACAGTTGAATAGTGCATATTTTCGATAAACGGTATCTATTTCTAGGAAGTAATAAACATAATGGGCGGGAAAAGCCGTATCAGCAGAGGTGACATAAATAAGCGGCGGTAAATTCTGCAAATTGATTAGATAAACCAGAAGATATTAAACTCAAATAATTATCATTATTACAAGTATTATATTTAAATTTCCACTCTTGCATATTTAACCATTCGTCTAATGCGAAAATTTACACTTCTTCCCTTAATTTTTTTGTATTTAAATTCTTTTTCTCAAAATTCATTAAATAAGAATAGTTATTCCTTTTATGATTCTCTGGTTGGAGTTGAAAATACTGAGATTTTTAACGGACCAAGATTCTTGGATATCCTAAAGAGCACTAAAGACAATCACAGGTATTTTAATTCCTTGGCATTTGTAAGAGGTTATATAATTTATAATTCTCAATTGTATAATCATATTAATTTGAGATATGACCTGATAAATGATGATGTAATTGTGGTATCTTCAGGAGATAAAGGTTTTTTTGATGTCAGATTAATACGAGATAAAGTTCAGGAGTTTGGAATACAAAATCATCATTTTATAAAATTGCCTGAAGATAAAGCTACTGGATTTTATGAAGTAGGGTATATAGGAGCACAAGTAAGTCTCTATATTAAACATCAAAAAAGTACAAAAGAGCGTCTAAATAAGAGGGTGCCGTATTTTGAATTTTTTAAAACCAGCTTTTATCAATTGCGCTATAACGGTAAGCTCTATAAAATTGAATCTTCTAGAGATGTTGAGGCAATTATTCCAGATAAAAGAGAACAAATACGGGATTTTCACTCAACCTATGCAATATTGTCTAAATCAAAACCAGATGCGTATATAGTAAAATTAATTACCTACTTAGACAACAATCTTTCTATCGCTGATGACTAAATCCTTGGCATTTTTATATAGTTATATGAATAAATTACTGGGTATAACCTTTCTTTTGCTTTTAACCACTCAAATTATCTTTAGCCAAAATACAAACGGTATTTCACTAAATATAGAAAATGAAAGTCGAAAAAAAGCATTGGTAGAGTTAGAGCAAAAAATTGACGGTCACATTTACTTTCATGAAAATTGGCTAAATGATTCCTTAGTTTCATTTAACTTTAATAATAGCGATCTATCAATCATCTTAGATAAAATTTTAGAAGATACAGATCTCAATTATGTGATAAGGGGTAGGAAAATTTTTTTAATAAAAAACAGTTTCATTAATTTATCATTACCAGATGGATATTTTGATTTAAATGGCTCTAATTCTCAACAGTCAAATCAACCTATATTTCAAGAAGAGTATACTACAACTTCTCAAGTTCAGCAAAGCAATGTTTTAACTATAGGTAAGCAGGTGTCTGGAAAAATGAGAGATGTTTATACCGTATCGGGTCAAATAAAGGATTTTAAAACAAATGAACCTATTTCAGGTTTAACAATTACAACGCAGGACAGGACCCGATATACTGCAACAGACGATAATGGTTTTTACAGTTTTCAATTAAGTCCAGGTTTTCATAAACTTGAAACCAGCCTTTTAGGATATGAGAATACCTTTCAGGATGTTGTTGTTTATGGCGACGGGATATTAAATCTTTCTATAGCTGAAAATGCCGAAATGTTAGATGAAGTTTTAGTTGAGTCTAATAAGGATGACAATGTTAAGGAGGCAGAACTCGGGGTTATTAAAATTAATATAGCTGCTATTAAAACAATTCCCTTGGTTTTGGGGGAACGCGATCTTTTAAAAGTGGCTACTACACTTCCTGGCATTAAAACGGCTGGTGAGGGGGCTGCTGGATTTAATGTGCGCGGTGGAAGAGCTGATCAAAACCTTATACTTCTTGATGATGCAGTTCTTTATACACCATCTCATTTTTTGGGATTTTTCTCTGCAATAAATCCTTTTACTACGGGAAAATTGGATATTTATAAGGCAAGTATTCCTGCGGAGTATGGGGGGAGACTATCATCTGTTTTTGATATTGAAACAAAAGACGGTAATGTGGAGAAATTTGCAGGAGAGGGGTCAATAGGTCCTATTACAGGAAATCTCACTTTAGAAGTGCCGGTTGTAGAAAATAAGGCTTCTTTAATTGCAGGCGTTAGGGCCACCTATTCCAATTGGATACTGCGCTCCCTTTCTGAAGAGTCATTAAAAGACAGTCAAGCATCTTTTTATGATGGAATTTTAAAATATCAACATAATTTAAACGATAAAAATGATATTGAGGCTACCTTATATTATAGTAACGATAAATTTAGTATAACCACAGATTCAGTTTATTCTTATAATAATAGACTGGCCTCACTAAAATGGAATCATGATTTTGATGATAAAAATAAGGGTGAAGTTATTTTAGTTAATAGTCAATATAAATACAATATTGAATATGAGGCAGATGCTAATAGAGATTTTGACTTTGGTTATCAAGTAAATGAGTCTCAACTTAAGTTTAATTTTAAGTATTTGCATAGTAATAAACATAAGTTCGATTATGGGATAAGTAGTAAACTTTACTCAATAGAGCCTGGTAATATTTCACCTGTGGGCAACTCTTCTATTATAGAAAGTAAAAGCATTAGTAAAGAGAAGGGTTTGGAGTCTGCAGTCTACATATCAGATCTTTTTGAAATTAATGACAAATTACTTTTTGACATGGGACTGAGATATTCTGTGTATGCATCTCTGGGCTCATCTACTCAAAACATTTATGAGACCGGGGCACCTAAAAATGAAGGTAGTGTAATAGGTGTAGAGACTTATGATAATAACGAGATTATAGAGACTTATGGAGGTCCCGATGTACGCTTTTCAGCACGCTATTTTTTGACTCCTTCCTTATCAGTAAAAGCAAGTTATAATAAAACATTTCAATATATTCATTTACTTTCAAGCAACACTACGGTATCACCAACTGATACTTGGAAGTTGTCAGATTCTAATATTAAGCCTCAAAAGGCAAATCAATATGCTTTGGGACTTTATAAAAATATTGACTCAAAAGATTTAGAAATAAGTTTAGAGGGCTACTACAAAAAGATGGATGATATTCTTGATTATAAAGTGGGAGCAGAACTTATCCTTAATGAGAATATAGAGACTGAATTATTGCAGGGTGAGGGTAAAGCTTACGGAGTGGAGTTTTTGCTTAAAAAGAAAAAAGGGCGATTAAATGGTTATTTTGGCTATAGCTATTCAAGATCTTTTGTTAAGCTAGATAGCCCTTTGCAAGAGGAACGTGTTAATAATGGGGATTATTTTCCAGCTAATTATGATAAGCCACATGATTTTTCTCTAGTGGGTAATTATAAACTAACTCAGCGTTATAGCATATCAACTAATTTCACTTTTCAGACAGGCAGGCCAATAACTTACCCTGTAGGGAAGTTCGTCTTTGCTGGTGAAGAACAGGTACTGTACAGTGATCGCAATAAATATAGGATACCAGATTATTATAGACTGGATTTAGGTTTTAATATTGAAGGCAATCATAAAAAAAATAAATTGGCCCATAGCTTTTGGAATATATCCGTTTACAATGTTCTGGGAAGAAACAATCCATATTCAGTGTTTTTTGTCAATGAGGATGGTAATATAAAAGCTTACAAAACTTCTATATTTTCAATACCAGTACCTACCATCACTTATAATTTTAAGTTTTAGAGCGATTATGAAAATGAAGAATATCAATATTATTGGGCTTTGCATTGTCGTACTGATTTGTTATGGCTGTAAGGAAGCTTTTGAATTGGATACGATTGATTTTGAAAGCGTTTTAGTTGTAGAGAGTACTTTAAGCGATGAATTGAAAAATCAAGAAATTAGACTCTCCAGAACGTCAACTCTGGAAGGCAATGAAATTTTGGTAGAAAATAATGCAGAAGTATGGGTTGAAAATAGCCAAAATCAAATCTATAATTTTTCGCAAAACGATGATGGTATATACGTATCAGACACTCAATTTAAAGTGGAACAGGATGTTGCCTACAGTCTTTCTGTTACTACTCAAGATGGAAGAGAATATGTTTCAAGTGAGACCTATCTCGCGCCTAAATCCACAATTACAGATCTTTATGCTGAAGTCATAGAACAAAATAATGTGAACGGAATTCAGGTTTTTGTTGACGGAAGTGATCCCTCTGGAGAAGGAGAATATTTTAAGTATGAATATGAAGAGACTTATAAAATTGTGGTTCCTAATCATTCCCAGTTTGATGCGAAGGTCATTAATCAAGTGCAAACTGCCGGAGGACAGGAATACGATATAGAAATTACACCCAGGGAACAAGAAGAACGGGTTTGTTATACCTCTCAATCGTCTACGGGAATAAGGCAAACCACTACAAATGATCTTGGGATGAATCAAGTTTCCAGGTTTCCATTACGTTTTATAGAAGCAGATAATATAAGGATTATACAGAGGTACAGTATACTTGTAAAGCAATATACCCAAAGTCTAGAGGCTTATACATTTTATAAAACTATTGAAGATTTAAGTAATGTAGAAAGTATTTTGTCGGAGAATCAACCAGGATATGTTGCTGGTAACATAAGATCATTACAAAGTACAGATGAAAAAGTCTTGGGATATTTTGAGCTTTCTCCAGTAACAACTAGAAGAATATATTTTAATTATCTGGATTTTGATCTACCACAACCTTCATATTTTTATGACTGTGATATTCAAATTTATGACTATGAAGATAATACCGCACAGGATGGAGATTTAAATGAGCGAAATATGTTAGCTCAATTGCTTAATACAGCTGATTATAAGCTTATTTCTCAAAATGGAACAGAATATAGAATTGTTAATCCTGAATGTGGTGATTGTACCTCATTCTCATCTAATGTAAAACCAGAATTTTGGGAGGATTAAATAAAACACAAATAGCGTTATTTGCTTTTTTGAGTATTGTAAATATGTTACAAGGTCAAATTAAGAACACTTCAGTAAATGAAGTTGAAATGTCTCTTGCACCTGAAGAAATATTCTTGATTAGCAACAGCGAACATTTACTTGCTGGTGAGTCGCTCCTTTATGCCGCAAACGTAAGACGGTTTGCTTCCCTTGAAGCTAGTGATATAAGTAAGATTGCTTACGTTGAGCTTATAGGAAAGGATAGAACTCGAGTTTTTAAGCACAAGCTTAAATTGGAAAATGGTTCGGGTGAGGGTTATTTTTTTATTCCTGCAGACTTAAAAACAGGTAATTATAAACTCGTAGCATACACAAATTGGACACGCAATAATAAATTCAAAAACTATTTTGTAAAGGAACTTTATATCATAAATCCTTTTTTAAAACAGGATAAAATTATGGATCCTGAAAATAATGTGGTTATAATAGAAATGGAGAAAGGTAATAGTGAATTCAATTATCCCATTTCAGATTTCATAAATATTAAGACAAATAAAAATTCTTATAAGCCCCGTGAAGAAATAAAATTGTCCATTGCAGCCCAGGGAAAAGGTTCAAAAGGCATTTATACAGTTTCCGTAAAGAAAATGGATGCATTAAAACCAATAAAAAATAAAGTTCTAACCAGCAGCAATAAGAGCAATCAAAATATATTTTATCTCCCAGAGATGAGAGGTGAGCTTATTAGTGGAACGGTAAAAAATATTGAGCAAGTACCTGTGGCTAATCAAAATATTTCTCTTACAATACCGGGAAAGGATTTTGTTTTCAAACTAGCCAAAACTAATGCCGATGGGGAGTTTTTCTTTAATGTGTATGAAAACTACAATACTTCAGAAGCTCATATCCAGTTATATAATCCACAAATTGATCGGTTGGAAATTGAAATTGAAAAGAGACAATTTGAAGAATTAGACGATCTTGAATTTAGCACTGTGGCCTTAAATCTTAATATTGAAAGTTGGTTAACCAAGCAAAGCATTGATTTACAAATAGAAAATGCGTATTTCGCCAGAAAGAAGGATTCCTTAATTCCTCGGGTTTCTAATGATGCATTTTTTGATCCATTGGAAATTAACTATAAACTTGATGATTATACGCGATTTCCATCTGTTCAAGAAACTTTCATAGAAGTTATAAATAGGGCTGGGATACGTAAAGAGGGCAATACATATAAATTTATTGTTTTTAATTTTGAGAACCCATCCATAAATAGCTCCTTAAACGAACTTCCGCCTTTAATACTTGTAGATGGTATACTTCAAGAGGACTATGCTGAAATTATAAATTATGATGCAGATAAAATTGAAGAAATAAATGTTGTTGTGGAACAATATCGCTATGGGCCAGAAATTTTTGGAGGAATAATATCTTTTAAAACAAAAAATGGTGACTTTAGACCTTCTGAGAACCTGGAAATAAGTACTGATTTTCATTTAATAAGCCCTATCTCTAAGAAAGTTATGTATAACCCGAATTACCCATCTGGAGTTGAACTGGATAGAATACCAGACTTTCGAACTCAATTACTCTGGGAACCTAATATTAATATAGACGAAGACGTGTCTAACTTTAGTTTTTTCTCATCAGATAATACTGGAGATTATCAAATTTTGGTAGAAGGGTTTACCGCAACCGGAAAGCATGTGATTGCTAAGTCCTACATAAAAGTTCAATAAGATAAAAAACTTAAACTATAGTAAGACTACTATAACCCTGACCATTTCGAGATAGTTGTATTTGTGTGGCAATACGCTCTTTTAAAGAATCTACATGGGATATCACACCTATGGTTTTAGAAGATTCAGCTTGAAGTTTTTCTAAAGTATCCAAAGTCTGATCCAGCGTTTCAGGATCAAGTGTTCCAAAACCTTCATCAATAAAAAGACTGTTTATTTCCACATTTTTTGAAGCAAGGTCAGAAAGTGCCAATGCCATGGATAGACTAAGTATAAAAGTCTCTCCCCCAGAAAGAGTTTTGACAGAACGACGCTGGCCACCCATATGATCGTCTATGGCTACTAGACTATCATCTTCATCATCGAGGGGTTTGTCTATGCGATAACGGTCGCTCAAATCCACAAGACGCTTATTTGCCAGTTGAATTAATTGTACTAATGTAAGATCCTGAGCAAATTCATTAAACTTTTTCCCTGTACTGTCGCCAATTAATTCATTGAGTAATCTCCAGCGTTTTATTGTTTTCTCTTTGTCAGAGATGGTTTCCTTTAATTTTTTTAGTTCCTGCTGATTTTCCTTTTCATTGGTCAATAAACGCCGGTTGTGTTCACATTGCTCATTAAGTTGCTTATTGTTTTCTATAATCCTTAGAACAGCGTGATTTAATATTTCTACTGTTTCATCAGTGTCCTTTTCGTTTAGAGTTCTAATTTGCTGGTTAAGGGTTTTTAATGAAGCTTGGTGCGTATTGATTTGATTGATCAATTTTTCACGATCCGATCGTAATTTTATATATTCTGAATTAGGCATTAACAAGGCTACTGCCTCCTCAATGGTGTTGATGTCCTTTTTATCAATAAAAATTTTTAATCTTTCAGTTAGCTTATTAAAAACAGATTTCTTTTCAGCAGTTTGTTTATCAATACGTTGTATTGCTATGGATATGCTATTTTGTTCTTGGCGGTAACGCGTCCATTTATTTTGAAAATTCTGGCAATCTGCACTAATATTATTTCCTGAATATAAAGCCAAATATTCTTCCTTAAGTTGACGACCTGCATTTTGAATAGAGTTCAGCTCTTTAAGCAAAGGTTTTGCAGCGGTAATTGCCTTTTTTTTACGTATTGTTTTTTCATAACCATCAAGAGCATCAAGTTTTGAATCCAAATTGCTTAATAAAGTAGACCAGTTTTCAGTAATGTTGAAATTTGCGGCATATTTATTTTGAAATTTTTGCTGAAGCAGGTTTATTTCAGTTTTTACTTTCTCTAATTTTTCGGTAAGATTATTGGCTTGACTTTTTATAAATGAGAAGCGGGTTTGACTTTTTGTCAAGTCATTCTGTGACTGTTTGAGTTTGTGTTCAGTTTGAAGTATTAACTCTTCCAGTTCTGAGTTTATATCTGGATTTTCCTTTGCAAAAGGGTGATGAAGCGCTCCGCATAAGGGGCAAGGTTTACCTTCTATTAAATCTGCTCGAGACTTTTCAAGGCTTGCAATTCGTGTTTCATATTTTTCTTGCTGCCGCAATTTATCAAGTTCTGTATGATGAAGTTTTGCTTTGGTTTTAAAATGTTCGATCTGAATTGGAAGTGAATTTAACTCTGGAGCAAACTCATTTAAATCTTTTTCTGCTGAAGCAAAACTTTCTTTCAGGCGTTTTATCTGTTCACTCAAGTCTTTTGCGTCTAATGCATTTTTTTGTAAAAGCTTGATATTTCTTTTTTCAGAATCTAAATCTACACCCTCCTTTAAACCAGATTTGTTTATTAATGCTTGAATCTCTTTTTCTGTATCCTCTTCAAGATTATTTATTGAACGTTTTACGCCTCCAATTTCTTGATTGAGATCTACATTGAGTTCACGCGTTTCAGAAGCTAGGGTTTGCATTAACGCTTTTCTGTTTTCTGCTTTTTGAGTGAGCTCTTCCCGCTTGGCGCTAACTTTATCTCGAAAGCTGTCCAATTTTTCAGTTAGGTCCTTATCTGTTACATCTGCACCTATAAATGAGGAAACATCTTTTAAACATTTGCTTACTTCTTCCGTATTTTTCTGCTGATTTTCTATTAAGGCTGTTCTTTCTTGATTAAGCGCTTTAAATTCGTTCTTTGCATTTTTCCAGTCGGTCAATGATTCTGCCTGCTCATAAACCTTCTCGTGATTGGCTAAAGTAGCTCCATGTTCTTTCTCAAAATCAGCATAAGCTCTTTGGCTTTGATCTTTTTCTTCACTTATTTTTTCAACACTTCTATTTAAATTTAATATTTGATTTTTAAGGTCAATCTTTCTTTCTAAGAGTTTCAACTCTTTATCTTGACTTTCTAAAGTTGCCTGCCAGGTTTTTAATTCCTCATTTAATTGAGTTTTAATTGTGGGTTCTAGCAATTTTTCTTCAAGAGAAGCAATTGCCATCTGTTGCGTTTTAATATCTTGTGAAACCTCTTTGTGTTTCTCAAATGTTTTTCTGCCTATCTCTGCATAAATCCAGGTTCCGGTAATTTTTTCAAGAAGTTCTCCCCGCTCATCTTTTTTTACTTTTAAAAATTGAGCGAATTCCCCTTGGGCAAGTAAAACAGATTTGATAAACTGATTGTAATTAAGACCTATGAGCTCTTCATTTTTTGCAGGTACATCAGATTTTTTTAAATCAAATAATATATCTGTTGTAAGATCCCGCAAATCCATTTCGTAGTCTCTGAGATTATCATTTCTGTTTGTTGAGATACTCCAGGTTGACTCATATATGCCATTTTTGCTCTTATAAGTTATTTTGGCAAAAGCTTCTTTCTGATTGCGTGTAAGGATGGCCCCTTTATTTATTATCTCACTTCTAGTGATTTTTCCAATACGTGGTATCTGATTAAATAGTGCTAAAGAAATCACATCTAGAATGGTGCTTTTTCCGCTGCCTGTAGGTCCGGTGATTGCAAAAAGAGAACTGCCTTTAAATGGTGCCTCTCTAAAATCTATTGAATGGGTTCCTTTGAGGGAATTTATATTTTGAAATTCTATTTTTAAAATCTTCATTTTATACGTCTAAAGGATTCTGCACTTCTTCAAGAATTTCATCAAAAGCACTCAATATTTCCTGTCGGTTTTCATCATTTTCATTCTGTTCCAGTAGTTTTATAAATACATCACGAGGTTTTAAATCTTCCAATTGTTGGCTATTTTGATAGAGCGCTGAAGTTCCTTTTAGCTGTTGTTTAAAGCTAGCTCTATGCTTAACTATTTTATACCCGGCAACGGTGAAGTTACTTATGAGCTGATCTAAGTCATAAATTTTCGTGGCATCGTATTGATCTTCTATAAGTTCAACTTCAATTAAATTATCAAGGCCATTATGTAAAGGCAATTCCCTCAGTTTTTGTTTAAGCTCATTTAAACTTCCGCTCACGCGAATCAATTTTCTAAAAGATGGAATTTCGATGCTATTGGGTTCCCATCCTTTTTCTGTGTCAATTATTAAAACACGTTTGTCATCTTTTCGCTCACTAAAAGAAAGAGGGAGGGGAGAGCCGCTATAAAAAGTGGGAGCTTTAGCAGTAACGCGCTGTGGTTTATGTATGTGACCCAATGCTATATAGTTAAAATAATCACCGAATTGAGAAGCTTGAAAAGCTGCCTGATTCCCTATTTGTATATCACGCTCACTTTCTGAAGGCTCAATGCCTGCAGCGTAGAGATGACCCATTGCCATTGCAGGAATATTGGGATAAAGTGTTTGGCATAAAGATGCAGCCGATAAAAAGGTTTTTTCAATCCCAATTTGAATAGCCTCGATGCGATCTTGATAGGTATGCCCTTCAGAACCTTTTCGTAAATCTGCATCGCGTAGATAAGGGATAGCTGCTACGACAAGATCTATTTCGCCGGATTTATTTTTTATGGGGATAAGTGTTTGTTGAATATTTTCTGGCAAACCCCCTATAACTTCAATATCCAGATTTCTTAAGATTTCACGTGGAGCATCTAGCATTGCAGGGGAATCGTGATTCCCTCCCGTTAAAATGATTTTGCAGTTGAGGTTTCTAAGCTGTAGCAATGCTTTGTAATACTGGCCGCGAGCTTCAGAAGAGGGATTGGCTAAATCAAAAATATCCCCAGATACTAAAAGCACATCTATACTTTCATTTTTAATAGTCTCACAAAACCAATTTATAAATAGATCGAAATCTTCTTTGAGTTCGTGCTTTTGAAGCTTTTTACCAATGTGCCAATCGGCAGTGTGTAGGATTTTCATTTAGCAGACGTAGAATTTTTGAAATATAACCAAAAGTAAATTTAGAGTTCAAGGAATCAATTAGAAAATAAAAAGAAACTTAATAATAGAAAAGGAATGGGATTTTGAAATTCAATTTTATGTGTATAAAAATCTTAAAAGCAGTTGTCTAATTAATAATATGTGAATCTGTTATGAATTTTTGTTTTGAAGGATGTCCATAAACTTTAGCCAAAAAACGATAAGTAAATGACAAAATCATATTATCTAAATGTTAAGCAACACGCTAATTTTGAATACCACAAAAAAGGATACAGTTAATTATCAAACTCAAAATTATATACTAATAATTTGATAATCTACTAAAATAGACAACTAATCAATCATAAAAGTTATTATGCAAAACAATCCACGGATTAAACTAAGTGCTAAAAAGTTCCAACGAATTTTCGTTGGTCTTTTTTTATTTTCAGCACTGCACGCGTTTGCTCAACAGCAAATTAGCGGATCAGTTTCTGATGCAAATGGCACTCCACTATTAGGAGTGAATGTTGTCATACAGGGATCGAACACGGGAACATCAACAGATTTTGACGGTAATTTTGAAATAAGCGCATCTCCAGAAGATGTTCTTGTTTTCAGTTACGTAGGTTTTATTAATCAAGAAGAAGTAGTAGGTAATCGACAGGTTATTAATATTACACTTACAGAAGATTCTCAAAGCCTGGAAGAGGTAGTAGTTGTTGCTTATGGAACAGCTGCAAAAAAAGATGTTACAGGAGCAGTAAGCACAATTTCATCAGAAGATATTACTTCATTTCCTGCTACTAATATTGATCAGGCTATGCAGGGTAAAACCTCTGGGGTACAGGTTACTCAAAATTCTGGAGCACCGGGATCTTCAATTTCTGTAAACATTAGAGGTATTGGATCTTTTGGAAATACAACTCCTTTATATGTAGTAGATGGATTTCCTACTCAAGACATTTCTTTTTTAAACCCCAATAGTATACAATCTATTTCGGTTCTAAAAGATGCATCTGCGGGAGCATTGTATGGTGTAAGAGCGAGTAGTGGTGTTGTAATTATTGAAACCAAAAAAGGGATCAAGAATAAAATGACGGTTTCTATAGATTCCTGGTCTGGTTTTAGAACCGAGCCTAAAGAAATAGGTGTGCTTGATGCGCAGCAATTTGCAACATTTGCATCCCAGTTGGGGCAGGCTGAAGGAAAGACAACTTTAGATGAGTGGAATGATCCTAGCGCTTTGCAAAATGTAGATTGGCAGGATTATGCATTTGATAGTGCATTTAGAATGGGGCATAACATTAGCATAAGAGGAGGTGGAGACAAGTTGAGAGCTGCTTTTTCCGCAGGACTTTTAGACGAAGAAGGTGTCGTTTTAGCTTCCTCTTACAAGAGATATAACGTAGGGTTAAATGTAAACTATGATTTATCTGATAACTTTAGTGTTAGAACAGATTTAAAATATTCTTACAGTGAAAATTATCAAAACTTAGGACAGGGGTATTACAACCTAAATAAAGTTTTCTCAAATGTGCCTTACCTATCTAATACAACAGGTGTGAATGTGCCATACGATGGTAATGGCAATTTTGGGGCATTTACAGACAGTGGCTTGATAAGCCAAAGTGTAAATGTTTTAGCTTCTGCATTGCAAAATGACACAGATAATAGTAGAAATGTTGTCCTAGGGAATTTCGGGTTTGATTATACATTTTTCAACGATTTTACAGCTCGTGTTAATCTCGGATTTAATTCTCAAAATTATGCTGGCTGGGGATTCTTACCTACTTATAATAGAGGTAATAATAATAATGACAATAACCCGGCTGCTCAGTATAACATCACACAAAATACATCTAATGACGTACTTTTTGAAGCTATATTGGAGTACAATAAAGTGATAGGAGATCACACAGTTGGACTGTTGTTAGGTGCATCTTCACAAAGAAATAAGTTTAAAAATGTATTTGTAGATAGTAGAGGATTTTTAAATAATGAAATTCGCGATTTAAACCAGGCAGAAACTATTGTTGACAGATCAGGTACACATGGTACCAGTACATTAGCCAGTCAATTTGCGCGATTAAATTACAATTATGCAAGCAAATATTACTTGACTGCTACGGTGCGAAGAGATGGTAATGGAGATCGTTTTGGAGCAAATAATTTATGGGGTGTTTTTCCTGCATTTGCTGCAAGTTGGAATATTGATCAGGAAGATTTTATGGATGACAGCGTTTTTGATATTTTGAAACTTAGAGCTAGTTGGGGGGAAACCGGAAACTATTTTGGGATTCAGCCTTTTGAGTTTGCCGCCTTTTATAATAACGGTTCAAGTACAAATGATGCAGGTTATGTGCTAGGTAATGCACCAGTTTCAGGTCTACAACCTGTATCCCTTGCAAATCCTGATTTGCAATGGGAATCTCAAATTCAGACTAACGTAGGTCTCGAAGGAGAGTTGTTAAATAGAAGACTATATTTTACTGCAGACTGGTTTAAAAAGGAATCATCAGATTTCTTGATTTTCCAGACCATACCTTCTCAAACAGGATTTGAAGCTAAATCCGTCAATGGTGGAAATGTAGTAAATAAAGGGGTTGAACTTTTAGTAGGTTATCGCAAGACAGAAGGTGATTTCCAATGGGATGTATCAGCCAATCTAAGTGTGATAGATAATGAAATTACAGATCTTGTAGACATAGATTACATTGTATTTGATAGTGAATTTGTTCCTAACTTTGTAGATAACTGGCTTGGTTTTACGAGATCTTACGTGGGAGGAAATATTGGTACTTTCTATGGTTACCGAGCAGATGGTATCTTCCAGAATCAAGGTGAGATAGATGCACTTAATAATGCCGCTCCGGACGGAGTTTATCAATCTGCTGGGACTGCTCCAGGGGATAGAAGATTTAGGGATTTAAACGGTGATGGGTTTGTAAATGGAGATGACAGAGAGGTTATAGGTAGCCCGATACCAGATTTTTATGGAGGCGTTAATTTTAGCGCTAGCTATAAAAATTTCAGTTTAGGGCTTGACATCTATGGAACTTATGGGAACGATATATTAAATTTTGCCAGAGTAGAAAGAGAAACTGCAGGTGGTTATGGTTTGGATAATGCATATACAAATATTGGAGTAGATTATTTTGAGAACCGCTGGACACCTACTAATCCTTCTAATGAGTATGCTAGAGCAGTAGTAGAGGATGTTAACAAAAATAACCGGGTGTCCGATCATTTTGTTGAAGACGGGTCTTATCTAAGACTGCGTAATATTAAATTAGGTTATTCATTACCTACTACAGTTATAGAACAGATAGGTCTTACCAGTGCCGGTGTTTATGTGAGCGCGCAAAATTTAATTACTTTAACAAGTTATAGTGGTTGGGATCCTGAAATAGGAGAAACTAATGATGTTAATGGAGTAGGGGGTGTTCAGACTAAAGGACTCGATTTTGGAGCATATCCTATTACCAAGATATTCACGCTTGGGGTTAATTTACAATTCTAAAAAAAAATTAAGTTATGTATAAAAAAACGAAAAAAATAGGTATTGTTCTGATTCTAGGAACATTGGTATTACCTATAATCAATAGTTGCTCAGACAGCTTTTTGCAGGATGAAAAGTTTGATGGTTTAAGTGACGAGCTGGTATTTGCTTCAGATGAAACAGCTAGCGCTGCAGTAATAGGTGTTTATGATACTTTTCAGGCGAGCCCAGAAGAATATTTGACGAAGGCTGTGTTTTATCCTGCGAATTTCTTAACACAGGATTATCTCAATATTGGATCAGATACTTTCTTTCAGACTTTTGAAATACCTACCACATTTACGGCTTTCAATAATTTTTGGATAATCAATTACAGGGGTATTGGTAGAGCAAATTCTGCTCTAGCTAACTTGCAACCTGCAATAGATGCCGGTACTGTAAGTCCTGAATTAGGCAGTCGTCTAATAGGGGAGACCTATGCTCTTAGAGGAATTTTATATTCTTTATTGGCTTCAAATTTTGGAGGGGTACCGTTGGTTTTAGAGCCAGCAGCAGGATCTACAGATGCATTTGCTCCTAGAAACACGCAGGCAGAAGTCTTCGCACAGGTTGCTTTAGATATGGAACAAGCGGCAGAAAGACTTCCTTGGTCCTATGAAGATGCAGATAAAGGTAGAATGACAAAAGGGACTGCTTACGGCTATATGGGCGGTGCTTATATGTGGCTTGGTGAATATGAAAAAGCGATAGCTGCATTTGAACAGTTGGAAGGACATTATGCTCTAGAAGATGATTTCTTGGATATTCATGCATACAGTAATAAAAATGGTATCGAATCTCTTTTTGAAGTTCAGATGTATGATGAAACTGGAGATTTAAGCTGGGGTCATAATGATAATGTAACCTATCTTCAATCATTCTGTATGCCTAATGAAGTAGCAAATGGCGGAGGTTATACGGCTTCAACCAAGGCGCTATATGATTCTTTTGAAGTGGGGGATGAGAGAAAGAGAGCTACTATTATAGGTCCAGGAGAGGAGCATCCAGATCCTTTAATTAATATTTCAGACTATCCAAATGTCCAGGCTAATTACGGAGGTATCAATACATGTGGTACCGTAGCTAATCCCTGGTTGGGCGATGATGGTTTATCCGGAAGACAAGGATATTATGATGTTAAAGCGTGGAGAAATCCTAATGTAGATGGTTGGGCCGGACCAAATATTTTTGGTGGTCAGAATCTGATATTTTTAAGATATGGTGAGGTTTTATTAAGTCTTGCTGAAGCCTATCATAGAACGGGTAATGATGCAAAAGCGATGGAATATGTGATGCAGATAAGAAATAGAGCAGGTTTGGCCGGTGTACCTACTGGAGATATGTTAGATATCATCATAAATGAATACAGACATGAAATTAGTGGTGAATTCTCGCTCTGGTGGGTATTAAGAAGAACAGGAGAGCACATTCGCTACTTACAAGAAGAATTTGGAGTTACCGTTCCTAATGGAAAAGATCTAATGCCTATTCCGCAAGAGCAAATAGATGTTAATCCAAATCTAGCGCAGAATCCTGGATATTAAATTGTAGCGTTTTTTGTACAATTTTTAAAAAGAGCCCTGATTAATCAGGGCTCTTTTTTTATATATTAGAGTAGGTGAGTCTTTATACACTTTTATCCTTTTTATACGGATTAGAACGAATATTTTTAGCCGATGGAAAATTTTAGTTTATTTTCGAGAATGCTATAGATTTTCATTGTAAATAAAACACCACATAATATGACATGGTTCGTCTTATATGTTAAGGCTCATACAGAAAAAAAGGTTGCGGATACTTTAACCAAGATGGGGGTGGAAGTCTTTTGTCCGATAGTAAAAGAAACAAGGCAGTGGAGTGACCGTAAAAAGAAAATTGAAACTCCCTTATTTAAATCATATGTTTTTGTGCGACTTCAGGAGAAGCATCGCAGTCTTGTTTTTGATGTACCCGGAGTAGTGCGTTATTTATTTTGGTTAGGTAAACCAGCACGAGTACGCGACGAGGAAATTCTAACTATCAAAAATTGGCTTAATGACGAGAATATAGATGAAATTAAAGTTTCCCAATATTCTCCTGGTGATGAAATTACCATTAAAAATGGGTTGTTTAAAAATCAGCAAGCCGTAATTCGTGATTTGGATAGTAAAAGTATTAGATTGATTTTAAAAACTATGGGCGTCCTTATTACTGCAAAGATTAGAGAGGTTATCTAGAGATTGTATAGTTCCATATTAATTAGTAGTATAAATAAACTCATATTAAGACAATTCTTGCCAAAATAGGTCGAGTTAAAATAGCATTAAAAAGCTTTATTTCTTAATTCTTCAATTATGGTCAACTTAAAAGACGAATTAATCAATTGAATACGATTTAAGGATGTTTAATTGCATATTTCACAATTATTTTACTATAACGTTGTAGAAAACTTGTTAAATTAACTTAATATTAACATTATCTTGTTGTTGTTAGCAATAAGGATATCTACTTTAGACAAATCTAATTCCTTTGAATACTTCCCCTAAAACGTATTTATGGTCTAGATTGATAATCTGTATCAATCTCAAAATTGAATTTTTTCTATTTGAAAGTGATGTGACTCACGTGGCGAAGCCATGAAACAACTTAACGCTTTTTCAATTATACTCCAGATTTATTTTTAATGTAATATGAAAGTAAAAAATATTTGTTGCATCGGGGCAGGATATGTTGGTGGGCCCACAATGTCTGTAATAGCTCAAAAATGCCCACACATCAATGTTACTGTAGTAGATATAAATGAAGAAAGAATTGCTGCTTGGAATCATGATGATTTAAATGAACTCCCAGTTTATGAGCCTGGTTTAGCCGATATTGTGTCTCAAGCCAGAGGCCGTAATTTGTTTTTTAGTACAGAGGTTGATGGCGCTATAGATGCTGCTGATATGATATTTATTTCAGTAAACACTCCAACTAAGACATATGGTATTGGTAAAGGAATGGCTGCGGATTTAAAATATATAGAACGTTGTGCACGTCAGATTGCAAGAATAGCAAAAACAGATAAAATTATTGTTGAAAAATCTACTTTACCAGTAAGAACAGCACATGCTGTAAAGCGCATATTAGACAGTACCGGGAATGGAGTGCAATATGATATTCTATCGAATCCTGAATTTCTTGCAGAAGGTACAGCAATACAGGATTTATTAGATGCAGATCGTATATTGATAGGTGGAGAGGATACTAAAAATGGCAGAATTGCACAACAGGCTTTAGTAGATATTTATTCTAATTGGTTGCCGAAGGAGCGCATATTAACCACAAATGTTTGGTCTTCTGAATTATCTAAACTTACGGCAAATGCATTTTTGGCACAACGTGTATCATCAATTAATGCATTATCTGAACTTTGCGAAGTTACAGAGGCAAATGTAAACGAGGTTTCTCGAGCTATAGGTGCAGATTCCCGAATAGGAGATAAATTTCTTAAAGCTTCAGTAGGTTTTGGTGGCTCATGTTTTCAAAAGGATATTTTAAACTTAGTATATATAGCAAAGTCATATGGTCTTAATGCTGTGGCAGACTATTGGGAGCAAGTGATAAAGATGAATGATCATCAAAAGAGACGTTTTGCAGAAAAAATTGTAAAGACTTTATTTAATACAGTATCAGGTAAAAAAATAACCATTTTAGGATGGGCATTTAAAAAGGATACGAATGATACAAGGGAATCTGCGGCTATTTATGTTGCAGATTATTTATTAAGCGAACGTGCGGAGATTACAGTTTATGATCCAAAAGTGACAAGGGAGCAAATTTATGCCGATTTAGACTATCTTAATACACGTTCAGAGAGTGAAAATAGACAATTGGTTAATGTCGTTAATGATCCTTACATAGCATGTATGTCCTCTCATGCAATTGCTATATTAACGGAGTGGGAAGAATTCAAAAATTATGACTGGTCAAATATTTATAATAAAATGTTTAAACCGGCATTTTTATTTGATGGGAGAGCGTTGCTGGACATGAATGACATTAACGATTTAGGTTTCGAAAGTTATACAATAGGAATAGGATAATCCAGTTTTTAATTTAATCTCAACAATTAGAAATTAGTATTCATTATGGAGATTACCAGGAATTTATTTAAGTGAGTTTTTATTGAAGAAAAGATATCAGGTTCATGGTTTTCTATTAAAATACCTAAAAAAATAATATTTGTCTCAAAGTCTAAGTAAAACTTGTTTTGAGAGCATTATAAAAGTAAGTAATTTACAGAAATTATTTTATAAGACTATATCTAAAAATTTGCTTCATTAATGAAAGGAATAATACTCGCAGGAGGCTCAGGCACACGCCTCTATCCTATAACTAGAGGGGTATCTAAGCAATTATTAAACATATATGATAAGCCGATGATTTATTATCCGCTGTCTGTACTTATGCTTGCTGGTATACAGGATATTTTAATAATATCAACCCCAGAGGATCTACCTAATTTTATAAAGTTGTTGGGAGACGGTTCCGAGTTGGGAATTTCTATTTCTTATAAGGAGCAGCCTAGTCCAGATGGTTTGGCTCAAGCATTTATCATAGGAGAAGAATTTATAGACGATGATAGCGTTTGTCTGGTATTGGGCGACAATATTTTTTACGGCCACGGCTTAACCGAATTATTGAAGAAGTCGGTTAAAAATGTAAATGAAGAAAATAAAGCTACAGTCTTTGGCTATTATGTAAATGACCCAGAACGATATGGGGTAGCCCAATTTGATAAAAAGGGAAATGTTTTGAGTATTGAAGAAAAACCAGAAAGCCCCAAGAGTAATTATGCTGTTATAGGTCTCTATTTTTATCCAAACAGTGTGATAAAAATTGCTAAAAATATTAAGCCAAGTGCAAGGGGAGAATTAGAGATAACGAGCGTCAATGAAGCATACCTTAATCAGGGAAATCTTAAAGTAGAACTTATGGGGCGCGGTTATGCTTGGCTGGATACGGGGACCCATGAATCTATGCTTCAAGCCTCTAATTTTATCCATACCATAGAAGAACGTCAAGGTTTAAAAGTAGCCTGTATTGAAGAAATTGCTTATGAAAAAGGCTATATATCAAAGAAGGATTTGCTGGAATTGGCAGAGCCACTTAAGAAAAACGGTTATGGGCAGTATTTGATCAAAAGAGCCAACCAAAAGTAAATATGAAATTTATAAGAACCAAAATAGAAGATGTGATAATTTGTGAACCTGAGGTTTTTGCAGATGAGAGAGGCTATTTTTTTGAATCGTTTCGCTCTGATGAGCTAGAGAATTTCTTAGGTTATAAAGTAAATTTTTGTCAGGACAATGAATCAAAATCAAAATATGGAGTTCTTCGCGGGTTGCATTTTCAAAAAGCCCCATATGTACAAACTAAATTAGTACGTGTAATGCACGGGAATGTTTTGGACGTGGCTGTAGATATACGTAAAGGTTCACCTACCTATGGAGAACATGTTAGTGTAGAATTGAGCGCAGAAAACAAGCGTCAATTATTTGTTCCTCGTGGTTTTGCACATGGTTTTGTAGTGGTGTCACAAACAGCCACTTTTGCATATAAATGTGATAATTATTTCTCTGCTCAATATGAAAGAGGGCTTCTTTTTAATGATAAAGAGCTTGATATAGATTGGAAAATTCCAGAAAGGGATTTATTACTTTCCGAGAAAGATAAAAACCAGCCTTGTTTAGAAGATGCAGATACATTTAGTTATTTAGATGAATTCTATACACATGCATAAGATACTTGTGACCGGAGCTGGTGGTCAATTGGGCTCAGAACTTAAATTATTGAGTCAGGATTTTTCTCAACATTTATTTTTTTGGACAGATGCAACAGATTTAGACATTACAGATGAAAAGGAAGTGGAGCAATTTATAAATACTAATGAGATTAACTTGATAATAAATTGTGCCGCATATACTGCCGTAGATAAAGCAGAGACAGAATACGAACTTGCCGATAAAATAAACCACCTCGCGGTAAAAAGTTTGGCACGGTTGGCAAAACAAAAAGATATATTTCTAATACATATTAGTACAGATTACGTCTTTAACGGTAAAGGGTATAAACCTTATCCCACAGATTATCCTGCAAATCCCATAAACAAGTATGGTTATACAAAATATTTGGGTGAGCAGGCAATAAAGGAAGAAAATCCAAATAGGGCTGCTATTATAAGGACATCTTGGTTGTATTCTTCTTATGGAAGTAATTTTGTAAAAACAATGCTTCGCTTAGGAAAAGAGAAGAAAAGTTTAAAAGTGGTAGATGATCAGATAGGGGTTCCCACTTATGCACGTGATTTGGCGCTTTTTATTTTGGAAAAATTGTTGGATCAAATAGGAACGGGAATAGGTATTTATCATTATTCAAACGAAGGGGTGTGCTCGTGGTACGATTTTGCCATGGAAATTATGGCTTTAAGTGGGCTTAATTGTGAGGTTAAACCCATACCCACAACGGTATATCCCACCCCTGCAAAGCGTCCTCATTATTCATTAATGGATAAAACTACTTTAAAGAAAGACTTTAAAACGGAAATTCCATACTGGAAAGACAGTCTTGAAACCTGTATGAAACTTTTAGAAAATTCATAATGAAAAGCATCTTAATTACAGGAGGCGCGGGTTTTATAGGGTCTAATTTTGTTCCTTATTTTTTAGAGCAACACACAGATTATAAATTGATCAATTTGGATTTGCTTACCTATGCGGGAGATCTGGATAATCTTAAAGAGGTGGCAGATAACGACCGCTATGTTTTTAGCAAAGGCGATATAAGAGATCGTTCCCTCGTTGAAAGATTATTTGAAGAGTATGACATACGTGGGGTGATTCATTTTGCGGCAGAATCCCACGTGGACAACAGTATTAAAAATCCGGCAGTTTTTATAGAGACTAATGTAAACGGAACTTTTACCCTAATAGATGTCGCTTATAAAAAATGGATGCAAAAGCCATTTGTGTATAAAGCGGGATATGAAGCTAGCCGTTTTCTTCATATTTCTACAGATGAAGTATACGGTACACTGGGTGAAAGCGGTTTTTTTACAGAAGAAACACCTTACGCACCCAATTCTCCATACAGTGCCAGCAAAGCGGGATCAGATATGATTGTGCGCAGTTACCACCACACCTATGGGATGAATACGATAATTACAAACTGTTCCAATAATTATGGACCCAAACAGCACGATGAGAAATTGATTCCAACTGTGATTAGAAAAGCGCTAATTGGTGAGCAAATACCTATTTATGGCGATGGTAAGAACATTAGGGATTGGTTGTATGTAAAAGACCATTGCAGGGGTATCGATCTGGCATATCATAAGGGTAAAGCAGGAGAGGTATATAACATAGGGGGGCGCAATGAGCGTAATAATAATTATATAGCTAAAACTATTTGTGAATTGCTTGATAGATTAAAACCTAAAGAAACAGGCAGTTATAAAGACCAGATTAGCTATGTTGAAGACCGGGCTGGTCACGATCTGCGCTATGCAATAGATGCCACAAAAATTGAAACCGAACTTGGGTGGAAAGCAGAGGAGAATTTCGAAAGTGGTATACTAAAGACTATTAAGATATATTTCATGAAGTATAAGAGTGATCAATATACATAGTATTTGTTAGCAATAAACACATCCTATTGAGTTCGTAGATATATAATCAGTTTATAAAAGATCAATGAAAAATACTATTAATATGAAAATAGCATTCATTACAGGGATCACCGGTCAGGACGGAGCTTATTTAAGTGAATTTTTATTAAAGAAGGGATATCAGGTTCATGGTCTAAAAAGACGAGCATCCTTGTTTAATACAGATCGTATAGATCATCTATATCAAGATCCTCACGTGGAGAATAGAAATTTTATCCTGCACTATGGAGATATGACAGATAGTACAAATCTTATACGTCTCATTCAGCAAATTCAGCCGGATGAAATATACAATCTGGCTGCTATGAGTCACGTTCAAGTGTCTTTTGAAATTCCCGAATATACAGGAAATGCAGATGGCTTGGGAACTTTGCGTATTCTAGATGCTGTCAGATTATTGGGTATGGAGAAGAAAACACGTATTTATCAAGCTTCTACATCAGAATTATATGGTAAGGTTCAAGAGGTACCGCAAACAGAGACTACACCTTTCTATCCCCGAAGCCCTTATGCGGTTGCAAAAATGTATGCCTATTGGATTACGGTCAATTACAGGGAAGCATATGATATGTTTGCATGTAACGGGATTTTATTTAATCATGAATCCCCAATAAGAGGAGAAACATTTGTAACACGTAAAATTACACGGGCTGCAGCAAGAATAGCTTTAGGTTTACAAGACAAGTTGTATTTGGGTAATTTAGACGCGCGCAGGGATTGGGGTCATGCCAAGGATTATGTAAGAATGATGTGGATGATTCTTCAGGCTGAAGAACCAGAAGATTGGGTTATAGCAACTGGTACAACCACACCAGTAAGGGAATTTGTGAAAATGGCATTTTCTGAAGTTGGTGTTGAAGTTGAATTTAAAGGAAAAGGAGTAAAAGAAAAGGGTTATGTCAAATCATGTTCTAATCCAGAATTTCAGTTGGAAATTGGCAAACAAATTTTGGCAGTAGATCCTAAGTACTTTAGGCCTACAGAAGTGGAATTGCTAATAGGGGATGCTACTAAGGCTAAAACAAAGTTAGGATGGATTCCAGAATACGATCTTCAGGGTCTGGTTAAAGATATGATGGAAAATGATGTAAAGCTTATGCAAAAGGATCAGCATTTAAAAATGGGAGGATATCCTACATTAAACTACTATGAATAAGCTTTTCGTAAACTACAAATATTAATTTAGAAGGGCTTAAGGTAAAACTCGTTTATGGAGAAAAAATCCAAAATATACATAGCTGGCCATAGAGGTCTTGTAGGTAGTGCTATCTTAAAAAACTTGAAGGGAAAGGGTTATACCAATTTTGTGACCCGCACCCATAGAGAATTGGATCTAACCAATGGTCCTGATGTGGCTGCTTTCTTTGCCAGTGAGAAGCCTGAATATGTTTTTTTGGCTGCTGCCCAAGTAGGGGGAATTGTTGCCAACAATGTTTACAGAGCAGATTTTATTTACAATAACCTGATGATCCAAAATCATGTGATACACCAGAGTTATAGAAATAATGTTAGGAAGTTGCTGTTTCTAGGTAGTACGTGTATTTACCCCAAGAATTGCCCGCAGCCCATGAAGCAGGAATATTTGCTTACAGATACTCTGGAATATACAAATGAGGCATATGCAATAGCTAAAATAGCAGGTATTAAAATGTGCGAAAGTTATAATATACAGTACGGCACCAATTTTCTATCTGTTATGCCAACTAATTTATACGGTCCCAATGATAATTTTGATCTAGAGAAATCACATGTTCTTCCGGCTCTGATTCGTAAAATGCATTTAGGTAAAGCATTGGAAGAAGGAGACTGGGACACTTTAAGAAATGATCTGGACATTCTGCCCATAGAAGGAATTAATGGAGATTCTACAAATGAAAAAATCACAGAAGTCTTACATAAATATGGCATTCAAAATTCAACGGATCAAGTGAGGATAGAAATTTGGGGCAGCGGTAAACCTATGCGCGAGTTCCTCTGGAGTGAGGATATGGCGGATGCCTGCGTTTTTCTTATGGAAAATACCAATTTTAGCGATTTAGTAGAAGGCTCAGGTACAGCCAGAGAAATGAATAAACGAAATAATGAAATAAGGAATACACATATAAACATTGGGACCGGAAAGGATATTTCAATTGAAGACTTAGCGTATTTGATAAAAGACATTGTAGGTTTCAGTGGTGAGTTCTTCTTTAATGCCGATAAACCCGCTGGAACAATGAAAAAATTAACCGATCCTTCAAAACTCAATCAGTTGGGATGGCAATACAATATCGACCTTAAACAAGGAATTACTATGATTAATAAGTGGTATATTAAAAATCTAAACAAAGAATTCAATACATGAAAAAAATACTTGTTACCGGAGGTGCTGGTTTTATCGGTTCCCATCTATGTGATAGACTCTTAAAGGAGGGAAATGAGGTGATATGTCTTGACAATTACTTTACTGGTTCTAAAAATAATATTATAGAACTAGTAGATAATCCATACTTTGAGTTGGTAAGACACGATGTAATTGCCCCCTATTACGCCGAGGTAGACGAGATTTATAACTTGGCCTGCCCTGCAAGTCCGGTACATTATCAATATAATCCCATTAAAACTATCAAGACATCGGTAATGGGAGCAATAAATATGCTGGGACTCGCAAAACGTGTAAAGGCTAAAATTCTTCAAGCGAGCACAAGTGAAGTTTATGGCGATCCTAGTGTACACCCTCAGCCAGAGAGCTATTGGGGGAATGTTAATCCCATAGGACCCAGATCTTGTTATGACGAAGGCAAACGTTGTGCCGAGACCTTGTTTATTGATTACCGCATTCAAAACAAAGTGGCTATAAAGATTGTCCGCATTTTTAATACCTATGGGCCTAATATGAATCCTGATGACGGGCGTGTAGTGTCTAATTTTATAGTGCAGGCCTTAAAAGGTGAAGACATAACCATTTTTGGTGACGGTACACAAACACGTTCCTTTCAATATGTAGATGATTTAGTGGAGGGAATGATGCGCATGATGAATACATCAGATGATTTTTATGGTCCCGTAAATATTGGGAATGAGAATGAATTCACCATGTTGGAGCTGGCCCAGAACATTTTAGATATTATAGGATCTAAATCCAAACTGGTATTTAAGGATTTGCCTAAAGATGATCCTAAACAACGTAAGCCAGACATTACTTTGGCAAAGTCTAAACTGGATGGTTGGGAACCAAAGATTCAACTAAGAGAAGGACTTGAGAAGACCATAGCTTATTTCGAGACTCAAATTTAATTCAGGAATCACTTCTGTTTATAAGAACTATTAATTATTGTAATTCCAACACGAAATGATTGATTTAAAATTCAACAATCTTAGTAACAAAAATTTTTTAAATTTTAATTTCTATTCATTTTTTATGCTCTTTATGTTAATGTTGTTGTTGACATCATGTGTCAATATGAAAAAGATAACTTATTTTAATGAGCTAGAGGATTCTAAATTTGAAGTAAAGGGAGAGAATTTAGAGCCTGTGCTGCAAGAGAATGACTTATTAAGTATATCTGTAAGTAGCTTAAATCCTGAAGCAGCAGAAATATTTAATGTATCTAATGTTTCTGCAACCCAAACGTCTACGGCTACAGGAACGACAAATCAAGCCTCTGGTTACCTAATAGATTCAGAAGGTTATATTCGATTTCCATTACTAGGAAAAATAAAAGCAGGAGGGAAGACCAAAAAAGCTTTAAGAGAGGAAATCACTAGCAGATTGATTGATAGAAAACTATTACTTGAGCCCATTGTGGATATACGCTACCTTAATTATAAGGTATCTGTTTTGGGTGAGGTAGGAAGACCTTCAGTATTGACTATACCAAATGAAAAAGTTACTTTTTTGGAAGCTTTAGGCTTAGCTGGGGATTTAACTATATATGCTAAGCGTAACGATATTTTATTGATTCGGGATGAGGAGGGTGTAAAGACCTTGACACGCATTGATTTGACTAAAGATGAACTCTTTAAGTCACCGTATTATTATTTAAAGTCAAATGATATAATTTACGTAGAACCAAACAAATCTAAAGTTGCTAGTACGAGTAGAACCATGCAGTGGCTTCCAGTGATAATTAGTGTGCTTTCATTAGGTATTATAGCGATTGACCGCTTATAGAAGAATAATATGTTGACAAAACAAAAAAAAATTAAAAGAGAAGATAACCTTATACATGCATTGGTTTATCGTTATTTGCCATTTTGGCCAATATTTTTACTGGTTTTGATAATTTGCATTGCTTTGGGTTGGGTATATTTACAATATGCTACACCCGTATATCAAGCTTCAGCCACACTTATAATTAAAGATGAGAAAAAGGGTGTGGATGATTCCAGAATGATGGAATCTATTAATGCATTTGATTCTAAAAAGATTGTTGAAAATGAGATCGAAGTGATCCAGTCTAGAAAATTAATGAATCGTGTGGTGAGAGATTTGTATCTCGACGCCCCAATTTTTGAAGAAGGAGATCTCAAAGATCGATCAGCGTATACAATTTCTCCTATTGTTGTCAAACTTAAAGATTCCACTATAATTAGAGCCAATAATGAAGAACCGTTAAAATTTTATTTTACATACAACAGCAAGTCTAAAACAGTAGAATTAGGGAATGAAGAATATTCCTTAAATGATTGGGTCGATATAAAGGGATATACACTTATGTTCCTTAAAAACGGACGTTTTTCAACTAAAGCTAAAGGGGAATTATATTTTATTTTGAGTGATGTTAGTGATGTAACAAGAGGTTTATTATCAAGCCTAGATGTAAGTGCAACAGATAAGCTTTCTACAGTAGTTAACTTAGTTTTTGAAGACCCGGTGCCGTCGAAGGCAGAAGATGTCCTGGACCACTTAATTGCGGCTTATAATCAAAATGCGGTGGCTGACCGTAACTTACTTGCGACAAACACGCTACGTTTCATAGAGGATCGTATGGAAAATGTGGAAAACGATCTCATTGCTTTGGAGAGGGAAATTCAAAGGTACAGGTCTTCAAGTGGAGCAGTAGATCTTAGTGAACAAAGTAAATTATATTTAAAGGACGTAGGGGAAAATGACCGACGTATTTCTGACAGCAGACTTCAATTAGCTGTACTGGACCGGGTCGAGCGTTATGTGGTGGCAAAAAATAATGAGACTGGTATTGTTCCCTCTACAGTTGGGATTGATGATCCCGTTTTGTCACAATTGTTAGAAAAACTTTATAATTCTGAAATTCAATATGAAAGATTAAGAAAAACAACAGGTGAAAACAATCCTTTGTTGGTATCTATTTCAGATGAAATAGAAAAGATAAGACCCAGTATTTTGGAGAATATTAGAAACCAAAAAAGTAATATAAATGCTAGACTATCAAATTTAAATGCAACATCTGGTAGATTTAATTCTGCATTGAGCAATTTACCGGAAAAAGAAAGGGCACTTTTGGAGATAACCCGGCGTAAAGCAATTAAAAGCGATTTATTTTCCTATTTGCTTCAAAAGAGGGAAGAGACAGCTTTATCCTACGCTCCAGGGGAAGGGGATGGGCGTGTGGTTGATCTTGCAGAAGCATCCAATTTACCGGTAAGCCCTAAATCCATGATCATTTATGCTACCTCAATCCTTTGTGCTTTTGGTATGTCCACGGCTTTTATTGTGAGTAAAGAGGTGCTAAATAAGAAAATTTTATTTAGAACTGAGATTGAGTGGTTCACTGATATTCCAATAGTTGCAGAGCTTGCCTTTATTAAAAAAAGCGACAAGAAGGTCAATGAGCAAAAGAAAGCGGCAAATACAGAGCAATTCCGTGATCTACGTATCTCTTTAGGGTTATTTGGAGACTCCTCTGGTAGAAAAAAGATTGTTGTTACATCTAGTATAGAAGGGGAGGGTAAAAGTTTTGTAAGTGAGAATTTAGCTTTGAACTTGTCATCTGCTGGTAAAAAGGTGGTGATAGTAAATTTTGACCTACATAAAAAAGTAAATTCTTCCATATTTCCTTCTCGGGAGATAGGTGGGTTGGCAGGTTATCTAAAGGGAGAAGTAGAGTTAAAAGATATAGTGGAAGTAACGCCCCATGATAACCTTTATAGTATAGGTGCTGGAAAATTTTCACCGAATATTTCTAATATATTTCTTGACTATAATTTTAAGCCTCTTTTTGATTATTTAGATGAAGATTTTGATTATGTTCTAGTTGATACACCTCCGTTAGGAGTATCGACTGATGCTTACATACTTTCAAAGTACAGTGATTACACCCTCTATGTTATAAGGCACGGGTATACCCCTAAAGAATTTATCCAAAACATGGAGGTAAACAGCAACTTAAGTAATATAAAAAATCTCTATATTGTATTTAATGCCTTAAAAGATAGGGGATTTGTCAATGCAAAGTATGGCTATAGTTATGGATATACACAACAAAGAATGGCGTATAATACGAACACTTAACTCATTTTTTAAGCCTTTGTAATGTGAAAACTAATATATATATAGTAGTACAAGAAAATTATTGAATCATAGCCTTTTATTATGTTATAAATTATCGCAAATATTTTATTTGTGCTCTTACCACTTAATGTATAATGCGTGAGCTTCTCAATACCTATAAAACCATTTTAGAAAAGGTAAGGTCTTTAAAAAGTAATGAG
>CAXBEL010000019.1:0-35323 GCA_963974735.1 uncultured Flavobacteriaceae bacterium
AAGATCAATCTTCTAGTAAAGAAACAGAGGATATTGCCCAAGTCAAAAATAAACCTATGGGTTTAAAGGATTATTATGCAGATTACTTTCCTATAGGTGTGGCGGTATATCCTCAAGCGGTACAAGATTCTGCGACAGCGCAATTGATCAAGACCCATTTTAATAGTATGACGCCAGAGAATGTGATGAAATTAGGTCCTATTCATCCTGAGGAAGATAAATTTAATTGGGAACCTGCTGACCTTATTGCCGACTTTGCTCGTGAAAATGATTTGAAATTGAGAGGACATGCACTCGTGTGGCATAGACAAGCTGGTGACTGGATTTTTAAAGGAGAAGATGGAGGTGATGTGAGCAAGGAGGTGCTACTTGAGCGTATGAAAAACCACATTACTGAAGTAGTTACCCGTTACAAAGATGTTATTTATGCTTGGGATGTGGTAAATGAAGCTATTTCTGATGAAGAAGGGGAGTTTTTAAGACCCTCAAAGTGGTATGAAATTGCAGGAGAGGAATATATATTAAAGGCATTTCAATATGCTCGTGAAGCAGATCCTAATGTGCAGTTGTTTTATAATGATTACAGTGCTATAAGACCGGGTAAGCGTGATAAGATTATCAAGTTAATAAAGATGATACAGGATGCAGGCATTCCCATAGACGGTGTGGGGATACAAGGACATTTCTCTATTTATGAACCTACTGAACCTGATCTGCGCGAAGCATTGGATAAATATGGTGAGCTGGGTATAAATGTACAAGTAACCGAACTGGATGTTTCAGTCTATCACAAAGAGCACAGCGCTAGGGAGCCAAAACCCGAAGATGAAAACGATGCCTTTACCCCAGAACAGGAACAAAAGCAGATTGAACAATATGAGATGCTGTTTAAGGTTTTTAGGGAGTATAGTGAGACACTTTCAAGTGTTACTTTTTGGAATATTTCTGATCGGTATTCTTGGTTAGATAATTTTCCCGTGCGCGGTAGGAAAAACTATCCATTGCTTTTTGATGAGGAATTAAAACCGAAAAAAGCCTATTACGAAGTAATCGATTTTGAAAAATAAGAAAAATTGAGATAACAATTCATGGCTGTATTGAGATTTTTAGTTCTGATTTTTGCTTTGACCTCTGGTTTCTTAATGCACGGGCAAAACCCATTTATTACCGAACAGTTTACAGCAGATCCCTCAGCCCGAGTTTTCAACGGTAAGGTGTACGTTTTTCCTTCGCACGATATTCAATGCTCTCCCCCACGAGGCAGGAAAAAATGGTTCTGTATGGAGGATTACCATGTTTATTCCTCAGAAAATCTTACGGAGTGGACAGACCACGGTGTAATTGTTAATCAATATGATGTGTCTTGGGCAAATACAGATAGCTACAGTATGTGGGCTCCTGATTGCATAGAAAGAAACGATAGGTATTATTTCTATTTTCCTACTCAAATTAAGGATACCACAAAATATGGCAGTGGTTTTTCTATAGGCGTGGCAATTGCAGATAAACCTGAGGGACCTTATCGCATTAATCCAGAACCCATTAAAAATGTGAAGGGGATAGACCCCAATATTTTTATTGATAAAGATGATCAAGCTTACCTCTATTGGTCTAGCGGTAATATCTATGTAGCTAAGCTAAAGGAAAATATGACCGAGTTGGCTTCTGAGCCTAAAATTATTGACAACCTGCCTACTGAAGGGTTGAAGGAAGGTCCTTATTTATTTGAACGCAATGGCAATTATTACTTAACCTATCCCCATGTGGCCAATAAGACCGAACGCTTAGAATATGCAATGGGCAAAAGCCCAGAAGGTCCTTTTGAAGTTACCGGTGTGATTATGGATGAGTCACCCACAGGTTGTTGGACAAACCACCACTCTATCATAGATTATAAAGACCAATGGTATCTTTTTTATCATCACAATGACCTATCTCCAGATTTTGATAAAAACCGATCCATACGCTTAGACAGTCTCTCTTTCAATAGGGATGGCACTATTAAAAAAGTAGTTCCAACACTACGGGGTGTGGGATTAAATGATGCTTTTAAACCCATACATATAGATAGGTATAGTGATAAAAGCGACAATGTCAATATAGAATTTATTACGCCGCTGCAACGCAAAAAGGGGTGGAAGGCTTTATTCAATAAAAGTGGTTCTTGGGTGAGGTACAATCAGGTTTCTTTTACCAGAGAACCCACTCAGATATCAATCAAAGCCTTGTCAAAGACAGGCGGGACTATTGAAGTATTTGCAGATTCGCGAAAAAGCGAAAAACTAGCAGCAGTGCAAATTCCCAAATCGATTGACTGGCAAACGTTAACTGTCGATTTAACCAATCCCATACAAGGTATCCACGATTTATTTATTGTGGCAAAGGATGATGCTAAAGTGGATATTGACTGGATCAAGTTTGAATGATGAAAATAGAATTTAAACAACATATTATTATGAACACAAAATATCTTCTATTCATTGTTGTGCTTTTATTTTCAACAATGTCCTCCAACTCACAGACTTTAAGGGAGGCTTTCAAAGACCATTATTTAATAGGAGTAGCAGTAAACAGGTCTCAGATAAATCAAACTAATGAAGAAGAAAGTAAGCTTATAGCTTCTCAATTTAGTTCGTTGACAGCTGAAAATGATATGAAATGGATGCATATACATCCAGAAAAGGATCGGTACAACTTTGAAGTCGCAGATAAGCTTGTGGACTTTGCAGAACAAAACAACATGTTTGTCGTGGGTCATACTCTGGTTTGGCATAGTCAATTGGCGCGCTGGGTGTTTAAAGATGATAAGGGTGATACCATACATAAAGAGGAATTATACAATCGCATTGAAGACCATATCAATACTATAGTAGGTCGCTACAAAGGAAAAGTTCAGGGTTGGGATGTTGTGAATGAAGCCCTAAACGACGACGGCAGCTATAGGGAATCATCATTTTATAAGATTGCAGGAGAGGAATTTATCACCAAAGCTTTTCAATATGCTGCTGAAGCTGATCCTGAAGCAGAACTCTATTACAACGACTATAACCTCATAGAACCTGTCAAGCGTGATGGTGCCATTAAAATAGTAAAAAGCCTTAAGGATAAAGGAGTTAAGATCGATGGCGTAGGAGTGCAGGCACACTGGAGTCTCAACGGGCCATCAATTGAAGAGATTGAGAAAGCAATAGAAATGTATGCCGCTGCAGGGGTTAAGGTTATGTTTACAGAGTTGGACATTACCGTACTGCCAAGTCCTTGGAGTATGCCTACCGCAGAGATTTCTACCCGTTTTGAAAATTCTGAAGAAATGAATCCCTATCCGGATAAATTACCAGATTCTGTAGAAACCCAATTAGCACAACGGTATGCCGATATCTTCAAACTGTTTAACAAACACGCAGATAAGGTAAGCCGCGTTACATTATGGGGCTTACATGATGGTTTGTCGTGGAAAAACAATTTCCCCATAAGGGGAAGAACAGATTATACGCTTTTGTTTAATCGCCAGATGGAACCCAAAAAAGCGTATCATTCCGTGATCAATACGGTAAAAGAGGACTAAACAATAAGCTAACAGCTAATAATAAAAAATAAAACGATGCTAAATAAAATCTGCAATCACACTTTTAGAAAGATATACGTTTCCATATTTTTTGCCCTGTGTTCAATTTCCGTGGCAACGGCATTTCAGGATAATAGCGATTTACTGGAACGAGTCTATACCGTATCAACGGACGCCCCCTTTGATTCAGAATCTTTCTTGACAGATAGTAAGAAGGGTGGTGCTTTTCCTTTAGTCGCTAATGGCGTACCCTCTAATATTTTAGTGAGTTCTGAGGATTTTGCTGGTGTGCAACGAGTTGCTAAACATTTTCAGACTGATCTTCAATATGTTTCCGGTAAACAACCTCAATTATTGAATACTCCTAGTGATGCTGATAATCTCATCATTGTAGGTACATTAGGCAATAGCCCAATTATTGATAAATTGGTTCAATCGGGTAAAATCAAAGCCGATCAGCTTCAGGGTAAATGGGAAAAATTCTTAATTATTCCTGTAAAAAAGCCATTTGATAATGTAAAAAATGCCTTGGTAATTGTTGGTAGTGATAAGCGTGGTAGTATATACGGTATGTTCGAGCTGTCTGGGCAGATGGGTGTATCTCCTTGGTATTGGTGGGCTGATGTGCCCGTTCAACAGCGAGAGAATATTTATGTTAAAAGTGCAATACACACATTAGGAGAGCCAAAGGTTAAATATCGTGGTATTTTTATCAATGATGAAGCTCCGGCACTTCGCAATTGGGGGAAAGAGAAATTTGGTGATTTCAACAGTGAGTTTTATGCAAAAGTTTATGAGTTAATTCTACGTAATAAAGGGAATTACCTATGGCCGGCTATGTGGCGTCCAACTGTATTTGCTACAGATGATCCCAAAAATGCCAGTCTTGCCGATGAATATGGTGTGGTAATATCTACTACCCACCACGAGCCTATGATGCGCTATCACGAAGAATGGAGCCGCTATGACGGTGGTGATTGGAATTATGAGACCAATGCGGAGAACCTTAAAGAATTTTGGCGCGGCGGTTTAGAGCGCATGGGAGATAATGAAAGTCTTGTTACCCTAGGAATGCGTGGAGATGGCGACGAAGCGATGGGAGAAGGGACAGCAGTTAAACTTCTTAAGGACGTTATTGCAGATCAACGGGAAATTATCGCAGATGTTACAGGCAAACCTGCTGAAGAGACCCCTCAGGTATGGGCGCTTTATAAAGAGGTGCAGGATTATTACGATAAGGGGATGCGGGTAGATGACGATATCCTTATCCTGTTTTGTGATGACAACTGGGGTAATGTGCGCATTTTACCTAAAAAAGAGGATTTAGATCATGAAGGTGGGTATGGGATGTATTACCATTTTGATTTTGTGGGTGGTCCGGTTTCTTATCGTTGGCTAAACGTCACCCAGATTGAACGGGTTTGGGAACAAATGAACCTTTCTTATCAATGGGGCGTAGAGGATCTCTGGATCGTGAATGTGGGTGATATTAAGCCTATGGAATTTCCTATAAGTTTTTTCTTGGATTTCGCTTGGAACCCCGAAAATATTAAAGCAGAAGATTTACCTAACTATTATACAAAATGGGTAAATCAACAGTTTGGTTCTGAAAACAAAGAGGAAATAGCAGAAATACTTGCACTCACCACAAAGTATAATGCACGCAGAACTCCCGAAATGGTCAAGCCAGACACATATAGTTTGTCTAACTATAGGGAAGCAGAAAGAGTTTTAAATGAATATACTGACCTGCTCAAAAGAAGCGAAAAAATTTATTCTGGATTACCGAATGAGCAAAAGGATGCATACTATCAGCTCGTTCATTTTCCCCTTGAAATAATGGCCAATTTGAGCGAGATGTATGTGGCTGCAGGTAAAAACCAGCTTTACGCAGAACAGCAACGTGCTTCAACAAATATATATGCCGATTCGACTAAGGAAAAGTTTTTCAAGGATCGTGAACTTATAGATCATTATCATAAAGAAATGGCCGATGGGAAATGGAATCACATTATGTCACAGACGCATATAGGATATACCAGTTGGAACAATCCGCCGATAGATAAAATGCCCGCCATTTCGTATTTACAAGTGGCAGATAATGCTAGTCTAGGATATGTAGTTGAAAGTGGGGAAGAGTCAAGATGGAGTAAAAACGGATTGTACAGCAGAAGCTTTCCTACATTTGATAAGATAAATGATCAAGAATATTACATCGAGATTTTCAATAAAGGGAAAGAGCAATTAGATTTTACGGTAGAGTCAGAAAATGACTGGATCAAACTTTCTTCAACAGAAGGTTCTATAAACTATGAAGAAAAAATCTATGTAACTATAGATTGGGAAAAAGTCCCAACTAATGAAACCCAAGGATCAATTGTGATTTCTGGAGCAGGACAAGAATTTACAGTTACGGTTCCACTAATGTCAGAAACTCCATCAGCATCAGGCTTTGTTGAAAATTATGGTGTGGTTTCTATCGAAGCCTCTAAATTTTCAGATAAATCTGATTCTCGTGAGGTCAAATGGATAGAGGTGCCCAATATGGGACGTACAGCTTCAGCTATGACTGTTCAGCCAGCTGATGCAGAACGCCAGAAAATCAATAAAAACACACCTAAGCTGGAGTATAAATTCACCATTTTTAAAGAAGGTGATCTAACGATAGAAAGTTATCTGTCACCTACTTTAAATTACAAGAAAAACGAAGGGCTTAAATATGCAATTGCGATAGATGACGAGGAGCCACAGATTATAAATATACATGAGGGTGATAACGTGCCAGATTGGGAGTACCCAGATTGGTGGAATAATTCTGTGACAGATCGCATCAGAAAAAAGCAATCTTCACATAAATCAATAGGTAAGGGTGTACATACATTGAAGGTGTGGATGATAGACCCAGGGGTTGTTTTTCAAAAATTTGTGATAGATGCCGGTGGACTTAAACCAAGCTATTTAGGACCCCCAGAAAGTAAAATTCTGGACTAATATTGAAAAAGATTATCAAATATGATTATTAAAAAAGTATATATTTTTTTAGGATTGACTTTTTTGTCAATAGTATCGGTCTTTTCACAAGTAAGGCTACCGAAGATTTTTCAGGACGGAATGGTATTGCAACGCAATGCACCTATTCCTATTTGGGGCTGGTCTTCACCAGAAGAGCAAATAGAAATATCCTTTGAAGGGAAAACCCAAAGTATAACAGCATCTGAAAATGGAGAGTGGGAGATTGAATTTCCTGAAATGAAAGCTGGGGGTCCGTTCTCTATTCAAATTAAAGGTAAAAATCAAATAGAGGTCAATGATGTATTGGTAGGTGATGTTTGGTTATGTTCTGGTCAGTCTAATATGGTACATCAACTAAACATTCACGATGTTACTTATGCTGATGATATTAAAAATGCCAATTACCCAGAGGTTAGACATTTTAAGATCCCAACAGCTACAAGTTTAAGCGGCCCTAAAGACGATCTGCCAGGAGGTGAGTGGCAAAAAGCCATAGGTGATGAGGTTAGACCATTCTCGGCAGTTGCCTATTTTTTTGCTCGAAAAATATACGATAAGTATCAAATTCCTATTGGTTTAGTCAATGCCAGCGTTGGCGGAACTCCTATCGAGTCATGGATCAATGAAACAGGCTATGAGGATTTTCCAGAAATCCTAGAAACCATTGAGCAGAATAAGGATACTGCTTATGTAAATGCTCGTACGGGCAATAGGTTTAATGGCGGAGGAGGATCACCAAAACCTTCAGATAAAGGATTGACTGGCCCCGTAAAATGGTACGAAGTTGATTTTGAACCTAAAAACTGGCGTCGTATGAATATTCCTGGGTATTGGGAAGATCAAGGCGTTAGAAATTTAAACGGGGTGGTCTGGTTAAGAAGAGAAGTTGATATACCTGCCGCTATGGTTGGTAAAGATGCTCGTTTATTTATGGGCCGTATTATCGATGCAGATGAAGTGTATATTAATGGAAAGCAGGTGGGCAAAACTACCTATCAATACCCACAGCGTCGATACGATATTCCCAAGGATGTATTGAAAGCTGGTAAAAACGTTTTTGTTGTTCGGGTAACAAACCAGAATGGGAAGGGTGGTTTTGTGCCAGATAAACCTTATTATATTTTTTCTGAGAAAGATACCGTAGATCTAAAAGGGTATTGGGATTATAAAGTTGGCGAAGTTTTTAAACCTTGGAATCCAAATGCTTTTAAATCCTCATCCGATAAAGAACCGCCACGGCGTATAAATCCACAAAATGAACCCACCTCTTTATACAATGCAATGGTAGCACCCATTGCAAAACTGCCCGTTAAAGGTGTTTTGTGGTATCAAGGAGAAAGCAATGCAGGCCGTCCAGACGAATACAAGGCACTGATGAACGCTTTAATTGATGGTTGGCGGGAACTTTATGATGATCCTGAGCTTCCATTTATATATGCACAATTGCCCAATTTTATGGATGTTAATTATTCTCCAGAAGATAGTAATTGGGCAGAGTTACGTGAAGCACAATTAGAAGCCTGGGATGATGAGAATACGGCAATGACCGTTAATATTGATTTGGGAGAATGGAACGATATACATCCAGATAATAAGAAAGATGTAGGAGAACGCATGGCCATTGCCGCCAAGAAACTTGCTTATGGAGAAGATATTGTGTATTCAGGCCCTATCTATAAAAGCCACGAAATAAAAGATGGTAAGATTATTGTTTCATTTACACATGTAGGCTCAGGATTAGTATCTAATGATGGTGAACCTTTGAGTGAATTTGCCATAGCGGGCGATGATGGAGAATTTGTTTGGGCACAAGCAAAGATTGAAGGCAATAAGATTATTGTGTGGGATGATAACATTCAAGAGCCTAAATTTTTACGGTATGCCTGGTCTGATAATCCAGATAATCCAAATCTTTATAACAAAGAAGGACTACCAGCCTCACCCTTTAGGATTGATTAAGCGAAACTTATTATTAAATATTTACGAAATCGATTGCATAAATGTTTTAAGTAATACGTTTTTTTAGGTATTTTACCCTTTTGAATGACGAGTACATTTCCTAAAACTTTAATTCAAACGATTAAGTTCGAATTAAATTCAAGATTATAAATAAGCAAAATTGATAATATGAAAAAGATTTTTTTAAGTTTGGCAGTAGTATGCCTTGTTTTAACAGGGTGTAGCACTGATGATGACAATGGAGTTGTCGTGGGAGGTCCTGAAGATCCCATTGGAGGCACAGATGATGATGGAGGTGGTAATGGAGATGATGGGAATGATGGAGAAGAAACAGGAGATCCCTTATTATACAACCCCTCTGGTAATCTTCAAGATCTAGCGAGCTTTCCGGTGGGCAATATTGTATCTGCTTCACGATTGGCTTCTTCAACCGATCAGAATTTCAGGGATTTACTGAACAAAGATTATAACAGCATTACCGCTGAAAATGATATGAAAATGGCAAATATGTTTGTAGGGCCAGATTCATTTGATTTTAGTGATGGTGATGCCATTGTTGCCTATGCAAAGGCAAATGGTATGAGAGTACATGGTCATGCATTGGTCTGGCATCCAGATTATGCCATACCAGATTGGCTTGAGAATTTTGAGGGGACAGATGAAGAGTTCGAAGCACAAATAGAAAACTATATTAAGTCCACCGTTGCTCATTTTGCAGAAGAAAAAGATGAAAACGGAAACTCAATAGTAACTGGATGGGATGTTGTGAATGAGTATTTTGATGGAGGAAATATAAGATCTTCTTTATTTACACAAAGAATGGGTCAAAATTATATTGATAGAATCTTTCAATGGGCACGTGAAGCCGATCCTGACGTTTTACTTTTTTACAATGATTATAATATTGCTGGGGAACCCAATAAGCGTAATGCAATTTTATCAATGGTATCGCGATTTAAAAATAATGGAATCCCAATTGATGGAGTAGGCATGCAAATGCATTTAAACATAGAATGGCCTTCACTAGATGAAATCACACAGGCAATTACAGATGTTACAGACTCAGATTTATTGGTTCATATTTCTGAATTGGACATAGGTGTAAACCCTGATGATGATATAACAAGTTTGAGTGTAAGTCGTGCACAGGAACAGGAAGATTTTTATCAATATGTCACATCTGAATATAATTCTATTGTGCCTGCTGGACAACAGTATGGGATAACAGTTTGGGGTGCCAGGGATCAAGATAGTTGGAGATACGACGGAGGTACAGAATGGCCTCTGCTTTATAATGCTAACTATGAATTTAAAATAGCTCATCGTGGTTTTGCAGAGGGCTTATAAAATCTAAAAACCCTATAAATAAAAAAGGTCCTGTTATAACAGGGCCTTTTTTATTCAGTTATAACTACTTTTCAATCAGACAAACATTCTCTAGATTACTAAAGAATTTTTGCAAGAGCTTTACTCTCTTGATCGTAAATTAGATAAATTCACATTATCTGATATGTCTTTCATTTTACAAAACAGAATTTTTCAAATTTCAATCCTATTTCTATGGGTCTTGTCCAGTTGCGCAAATTCTGATAAAAAGAAAAATACTGATTCCACTACCCGTAATCAGAGTCCAATAATTTTAAGTGAAAATTCTACTCAAGAAATGATTGATGATATTCAACAACGAGTAGCGTCATTCAATGTTGAAACTGTACCTTATATTTTCAATAATGCCAAAGTAATTAAAATGGAGCAGAGACTTCAAGTAGCTCGAGGAAATGAACGCCTCAATTTGTTATTTACCTATGGCTTAGAGTTACTTAATGCAGGCAAAACAGAAGAAGCTATCGAAGTTTTTAAGGAACTTTTGCAAGCTGTCGAAACTAAAAACGTACAGTCAAAAAATGAATTGGTTTACTACCTCAAAAAACAAATGGCTATCGCTTATATGCGAAAAGCCGAGCAGGATAATTGCATCGCCAATCACAATGAAGAGTCCTGTATAATTCCTATAAGCCCCAAAGGGCAACATGTTTTAAAAGAAGGGGCGCAGCAATCTATTGAGCTTCTTAATGAGTTACTCACCTTAAACCCAAATGATCTAGAATGTCAATATTTATTGAATATAGCCCACATGACATTGGGGCAGTATCCCAAAAGAGTACCAAAACAGTTTAGAATTCCTGAATCTCATTTCTCCAACTCTGGTAAAATTATGCATTTTACAGATATAGCTATGGGGCTTGGTGTTGACGTAAACCTGAAGTCTGGCGGTACATGTGTAGATGATTTTAATGGTGATGGCTATCTGGATATCATTGCCTCTTCTTGGGGTTTTGATGACCAAATACAATATTTTGAAAATGATAAAAAAGGCGGTTTCGTAGATAAAACGACAGTTGCTGGCTTAGCAGGAGTTACAGGTGGGCTAAACTTAAGGCATGCAGATTATGATAATGACGGGAATTTAGATTTTATCATTTTAAGAGGTGCATGGTTATCTATTTACGGTAGTGTTCCTAACTCCTTAATGCGAAATAATGGAAACGGGACTTTTACAGATGTTACCAAAGCTTCGGGTACTTATTCTTTAAACCCTACTCAAACAGCGGTGTGGGCAGATGTTAATCTGGACGGCTGGCTTGATTTATTTGTTGCCAATGAGTGGTCTGAAGCCAAGCCGAGTTATTGTGAATTGTTTTTAAACAATGCCGACGGGACTTTTACGGATATTGCCAAAGATGCCGGAGTTACTGTTCGCGGATTTTTTAAAGGCGTTGCAAGTGGAGATGTGAACAACGATTTATATCCGGATTTCTATCTATCCAATTATGATGGCTTGAACACTTTGTATATCAATACCACTGAAGATCTTGGAAAACCATTTTTTAAAGTAGCAGCAAATGCTGGAGTTTCTGAGCCAAAATTAAGTTTTCCTACCTGGTTTTTTGATTACAACAATGATGGTTTTGAAGATATTTTTGTTTCAGGATATTCTTCTTCGGAAATATTGCCATCTGAAATGATGCTTAGAAATATTAGAACAAATACGTCAGAATATAGGCCCCTCTTGTATAAAAATAATGGAGACAATACCTTTAGCGAAGTATCGTTGACGACAAATTTGACTGAGCCGGTTGCAACTATGGGATGCAATTTTGGAGACTTGGATAATGACGGATATCTAGACTTCTATTTAGCCACAGGAGATCCTGATTTTTTCTCGATAGTTCCCAATAAAATGTACCGGAATATGGCTGGAGCGCGTTTTGAAGATGTTACCTATAGCGGTGGTTTCGGGCACATTCAGAAAGGGCATGCCATTGGTTTTGGCGATATGGATATGGATGGAGATCAAGACATCTATGCCGTGATGGGTGGAGCAGTAGAAGGAGATGTGTTTAGAAATTTACTTTTTGAAAACCCCATAGGAAATGAGAACAACTGGATCAATCTTGTTTTAGAGGGAAAACAGAGCAACCGCTCTGCTATAGGAGCTAAAATCATTATTACCATAGTAGAAAATCAAAAGGAACGAAAAATCTATAACACCGTTGACTCTGGAGCTAGTTTTGGGGGCAATAGTCTAATGGCCGAAATAGGATTGGGAAAGGCAACCGTTATAAAAAATATAGAAATCAAATGGCCGCATCACACCCAACCAGAATCAGTTTTTAAAGATGTGGAGGTTAATCAAACTATAAAAATTATAGAAGGAGGGAAAATTCAAAAACTCGATCTTCCCAAATTTTCATTTAATAAAAAGGGGGGTGAGCATCAGCATCATTAAACCTTACTTTTTTTAAAAATTGACAATTTTTCGTCATTATTTGCGATCAAATAGCACTCTTCTCCATTAATAGTTATCCTCTTCATGTCCTTTACATTACCTTGTGTAGAAAAGCTAATATCTTTGTGAGGGGTTAGATTTCCCTTAGAATCCCCTAAAAGAATATAGCCTGTGTTGGCATCGTAACGAATGGTTTCTACTTCAGCCTCGTATATGTTTCCAACGCCTAGAACATCCAAATTACCATCTTGGTTTACATCCGCAACCTCAAAAGCCATCGTAGGTCCAAATTGAGCGGTTGTAGGAAGTTTTTGCACTTCAAAGGAGCCATTGCCCTTATTTCGTAAATAAACACTGCCAAACTCGTGCGCTTCCTTATGATAGGCTGCATTTAATTCTTCCTCTCCATAAATATCGACCAAAGTAGAATTTGCAAATTCTTTATATGTTTCAATTTTTTCGCTTACAAAGGAGTTTTGTTCAGTAGAACATTCCTTGCCTCGAACAGGCACTAGATTACCTTCATAGTACTTACTCAATACCATATCATACTTACCATCCTCGTCAAAATTTGTGGAGTAGATATGCAGAGGTTTTTCTTTTGTAGGATGAAACTTGTTGTTATTTCCTAAATTACCTACCAGATAATCCATGTTGCCATCTTGGTCTAAATCTATTTCTTTTATAGTGTTCCACCAGCCTTCAGTGTTATCAAAATCCGCAATAGAAATTTTGGTAAATTTCCCATTTTGATTGTTAAAAAAGGTAATGGGAAACCATTCACCTACTACAGCTAAATCTTTATCACCATCGCCATCATAATCTGTAAGAAGTAAATCATTTACAATTCCTATATCTAAGAGTTCTGGAGCTAGCTCTTCTGTTGCATCAATATAATTGCCATTTTCATTTTTTAGTAAATAGGTTTTAGAAGATAGAGGATATTTTCCGGGTATTACTTGTCCGCCCAGAATCAAGTCAAAGTCTCCATCCTCATCAATGTCATGAGCCACAACAGCTTTTGTAACACCTAAGATCTTGGGTAGCTTGTTGGATTTTGTAAAATTACCATTCCCATCGTTTGTGTAAAGTCTGTCCTGAAGCAATGGATTGTTTTCACCTACTTCATAACTACCACTGCCTACATACAAATCCAGATCTCCATCTGCATCGGCATCAAAGAAAAGAGAAGTTATATCTTCATATTTACTTTCTCTTGAAAATAAGGATTCATTAGTCCTATTAAATTTTCCGTCTTTAGTCTGAATATATAATTCCCCTGATTGATCCAATGCACCGCCTACGTAAAAATCATCTAGACTATCCCCATTCACATCTGCAACCGATAGGGCAGGACCTTTTTGGGATTGCTTTTGGGGTAGCAAAGTCTGTAAATCAAAGTCATTAAAGCTATTTTCCTGGTGGTTGTATGTTATTCCTAAATCGCTCGGAGTATGTTTTGTTAAATTTTGAGGAACTTTAATTGGCATTTCACCATCAAATTTAAAGTCCTTTTTATTGAATGTGAGGGTCTGATTAACCTCTACATTTTCCATTGCTAAAACTGAATTATCTCCCCAAATTACTTCAATCCGGTCAATTATTTCTTCATCACCCAAACCAAAATTTAGCTGATATCCCATGGATGATTGATATCCCCGAGATGGAAACAATTCTTGGTATTGTGTTTTTTCTTTGGAATAGATTTTAACCTTGGCACCAATGGCCTTCACATTGTTTTCATCACCTATGAGCTTAAGGTTAATGTAGTTATTGGTTGAATTGTTTTTATATACAGTAGCCTGGTCTGACATATTGTTCATTACTAAATCCAAGTCACCATCGTTATCGAGATCGGCATAGGCAACCCCATTTGTATTTACTTTTTTACCTAAGCCCCATTCTTCAGTCATTTTTTCAAAAGTAAAATCACCTTTGTTTCTGTATATATAATTTGCAATTTTTTCTGAGGGCATGATACTCATTATCTCGTCAACAGTCATCGCGCCCTTTTCTTTTTGCTGTCTAAGGGATTCCTTTTTATAATCTTGGTTACCTAATTCTCTCTCAATACCATTGGAAACGAAAATATCTTTTAACCCGTCATTATCAAAATCAGCAATGAGTGGCGCCCAACTCCAATCTGTTTTAGATATGCCCGCCAATTGACCAATGTCACTAAAGGATCCATTACCGTTGTTTAATTGAAGGGTATTTGCCATAAATGAATAATGATATCCAGATTCTACCATATTCCAAAAACCTTGCGTATTCATAGAAGCCATATTTTCTTTACCACGCCTATGATCCTCAGCAAGCATATCCAATACGACTAAATCGGGCAAAAAATCATTGTTGATGTCAGCATAATCAGATCCCATACCGTTGTAGGGAATGTGCTTAAAACGAGTATCTATTTCATTAGTAAAAGTGCCATCTTGGTTATTTATATATAAATAATCTGGGTTTATAAAATCATTGGCAACATAGACATCAAGCCAACCATCGTTGTTAAAATCTCCTATTGAGGCACTTAAGCCCCATTCTTTATTGATGATTTTTGCCTGAATTGTAACATCTGTAAATTTATCACCGTCATTTCTAAACAAATGATCTGATGTTTCCTTAAAATATTCTCTTTCCGCTTTATTCTCAATCTTGTTGCTCTCGTTAAAATCAGGGCGATGATTAACTAAATACATATCAAGATCTCCATCTTTATCGTAATCAAAAAAATAGGATTGTATAGAAAAACCATTTTGATCTACTCCCCATTTCTTTGCTTCATTTTTAAAAGTTCCATCTTTTTGGTTAATAAATAACTTGTTCCGCCGCAGTTCATCATCATTTAAGGATGCCGATTTAGATACGTAAATATCTAACCAGCCATCGTTGTTTATATCTACCATAGATACTCCTGTAGACCATCCCTCGCTATCTTCTAGACCTGATTTTTTGGTTTCGTCAACAAATTTGAAATTACCTTGATTTATGTATAGTTTATTGGAATTTTGATTTGAAGTAAAATAAATATCCTCTAGACCATCGTTATTAATGTCGCCGATAGAAACTCCTGCTCCATTGAATGCATATAAATATTCGATGTAATTAAAGTTGATGTCCTGCTTAACTGTATTTTGAAAATTAATACCGGTTTTTGTGTTGGGAACTAATGAAAATAAAGTCGCGGCATCTGAAGATTTTTTCTTTTTAAAATCAGAATCATTACAGCTAATTAGTAGTGCAAAAAAGAATATAAAAAACCAATTTTTAGATAGTATTCTCATTTTTCTAAAATATAGCGAAATATAAAAAAAGGCCATCAAATGACAGCCTTTATACATGTTTAGTTTAATTCTATTCTATTCAGGTGGAGCTAATACACTTACATCATCTATAAAATAGACTGCATCTGGAGTAAGACCTAAGTCTAAGACAATACCAGTCTGCGTACTATTTGCAGTAAGTAACCATTCCACCCTTTGCCATTCGCTTGTTACAGTTACATCAGCTTGATATTGTGGATCACCATTACCATTAGTTGACATTCTTATGCTCCCACCATCGCCTGGCGTAGCCACTTGACCTTTAATCCATAAGCTTACCGTATATTCTGTGCCATCTTCAGTGGGTACAGGATCACTTGCTAATTGCGTTCTCCAAGAATCGCCTCCAACACCTACGGCTCTTAATGCTCTATCACCACTACGTACTTCATCTGCATTTGTCGTGGCAGTTAATAAATCTGCAGCGTTTAATTTTGACCAATTTGTAAATTCATCTCCTTCTCCTTCTTCAAATCCACCATTTAATAAAATTTCAGTAGGCTGAGGTCCTGAAAGACCAGTGCCAACCAATGTAACGTTATCAACATAATATACAGCATCTGCTACAACACCAAGGTCTAATACTGCCATTGTAGGCGTAGTGTTAGCTGTAAATACCCACTCGATTTGTTGCCATTCTGTAGTGATGTCATAATTAGCGCTATAAAGGGCGTCTGGGTTTGTTGAAAATCGAATGTTTCCGCCATCTCCAGGAGTTCCTGACTGCGCTTTTATCCACATAGATAATGTGTATTCCACACCAACTTCGGTAGGAGCAGAATCACTCGCGAATTGCGTTCTCCAGGCATCTCCACCTACAGCAAGTGCACGTAAAGATCTGCCATAATAAGCTTCACCATCAGTCGTAGTGGCCGTCAATCCCTCACCACCATTAAATTTTGACCAATTGGTAAACTCATCTCCATCTCCTTGTTCTAAACCTCCATTAAGAAGTAAGTTTTGACCAACATAGAATGTACCAGGAGCTGTTGCTTCTCCACCATTCGTAACCACCTTAATAGGGGCGGCTAAGTTTTCTGGAAGACCTGATGGTATAGTTATTACTAACTCAGAGGCAGATGACGATACAACATTTGCTTCAACCTCTCCAACAGATACTGATTGAAGATTATCTAATGATGTACCTATAAGTGTTACTTCTTCTCCTTCCTGTGCAGCATTAGTTGATAAAGCTTCAATAATGGGAAAAGGTCTCGCGACTAAAGATATATCAGAGGTTACTATATAACCACCCGGCATTACCAAAGTAATTTTTCTGTCACCAACTCCACCAGATGTAGGCACCATAAAAGTTATTACATCTCCATCCAGTTGATAGGGAATTTGATTGTTATCTAAAAACACAAATCTAACAGCATCAAAATTATTCCCTTGTAATGTTATTTGGTCACCAGGAAAAATCTCATTTGGCGAAACACTGGTAATTGTTACCTCAGGCGTAGCATCATCATCCTGTTCACAGCCAATCACAGAAAAAATGGCAATAACCGTCAAAAATGCACCTATAAATCTTAGAGTTTTTAGCATATTTTTTAATTTTTTAATTAATATCTTAAGTTTCTGTTCAAATACGGTTAAATTAAGGCAAGAATGATTATTTAATATATAAACATCAAAAAAGCATTAACAAAAGTTTAGTAACGTAAATATACACAATAAACAGTAAGACGCAATCGATTGCGTAATTTTTTCTTAATTTTTTTTAAATTCGATTTTATTTGAGTTAATAGATTCATTTTAAAACAATGATTTTTCATTTTTTTTACTAAAAATACTGCTCTGGAGATATTCCTTTTCCTAAAAAAATAGAATGCTGTGTGATATAAAAGAAGCTCAAGAATATTAATATTCTCAGCTTTAATTCAACTTAAATAGGGTTAAAGGTCTGTTATTATTTGCTATGATTAAATGGGACTGATCATTAATCCTGACCAACCTCATTTTTTTCGCATTCAAATCATTATAGAAATTTTTATCCTTATAGGACTTAAAATCTCCTTTTGAATTGCCTAAGAGTACATAACCTATGTTGGAATCATAGCGGACAGTTTCGACTTCTGCTTCATGTATGGCTCCTGAACCTATAACATCTAAATGGCCATCTTGATTCACATCAGTAAATGCGAAGGATAGTGTAGGTCCCAGTTGGGCATAATTAGGTAAATTTATAATGTTAAAGCTTCCATTTCCCAGATTTTCGAGATATACCGATTCAAATTTGGTAACCTGTTTATGGTAGGATTCATTCAATACTTCATTACCATAAATATCAGATAGGGTAGAATTGGCAAAGTCACTATAGGACTGTATTTTTTTACTGACAAAAGGATTTTGTTGTGTAGAACATTCCTTACCTCTTAACGGTACCAAGTTCCCCTTATAATCCTTACTGAGAAACATATCATAATTTTCATCATCGTTGAGATTGGTGCCGTAGATGTGAAGAGGCTTTTCAGGGGAAGGATGAAACTTATTGTTTCCGCCCAAATTCCCCACAAAGTAGTCAAGGTCGCCATCCTGGTCAAAGTCAATTTCGGCAATTGTATTCCACCAACCACTGGTATTCTGAAATTCTTTTGGTATGGTTTTAGTAAACACCCCACCGTTATTCTTGAAAATGGTAATGGGCATCCATTCTCCAGCAACTATTATATCTTTATCCCCATCCTGATCATAATCAGAAAATAATAAATCATTGATAATACCTAATTGCTGAAAATCTGGAGCCACTTTTGCAGTAACCTCTACGAATCTAGATCCTGTATTTTCCAGTATATAGGAATTTGAAGGTAAGGGATATTTACCCGGCAATACACCACCTCCTATAAATAAATCCATATCTCCATCACTATCATAATCAAATGACTGAATGGCTTTAGTATTAGAAATAAGTGCAGGTAGTTTATCAGATCTTATAAAATTTCCATCTCCATCGTTTTCATACAATCGATCCTGTAACAAACTACTATCTTCACCCAACTCATAGCCGCCACTTACGATGTATAAATCTAGATCATTGTCGTCATCAAAATCAAAAAAATGTGCCCCCACATCTTCATAAATCTTGTCCTTTTCAAAAATGGATTGATTGTTTTTTTCAAACTTACCTTTTGAATTTTGAAGATAGATTTCTGCAGGTTGATTGAGCGCGCCCCCGAGAAACAAATCGTCCAACCCATCTTTATTGATGTCTGCTACATCAAAGGCAGGACCTTTTACAGATTGCTTTTGAGGCAAAAGAACTTGGCGCGTAAAATCATCAAAGTCATTTTCTTCATGTCTGTAACTTAGGCCTAGATCTTCTGGATTTATTCGATTAAAATTATTTGAAAATTCAAACTCAGTTTCATTGGTATTTGTCGAGGAGTCTTTATGATCGAAAGTCAGTGTTTTATTTACTTCTATATCTTTCTCTACATTTATACTTCCGTCATTCCAAACAACCTCAATCTTATCTATATGAGTGGCATCACCCAGACCAAAATTTAAAGTGGGTGAAACCGAAGACTGATATCCTCTAGATAGGAATAGCTCTTGAGATTGCGCTATATCTTCAGTAAATACCTTGACTTTAGCCCCAATGGCATTTATATTACTTGCCTTTCCAATCAATTTTATATTTATAAAATTGCTCGTAGAATTGTTTCTATAAATACTGGCCTCATCTTCAAGATTATTTATGACTAAATCCAAATCTCCATCGTTATCCAAATCTGCATATGTCGCGCCATTTGAATTTACTTTTTGATCAAATCCCCAATCGGTCGCCACTTTTGAGAATGCAAGATCCCCATTATTTTTAAATGCATAATTCTGAAGCTTTTCCGATGGCATTCTATTCAATACCTGATCGAAGGACATATCATTAACGGAATCTTTTTTGGTATCTAAGAAATTGCCAAAATCTTGATTAGCGATTTCACGTTTAATACCGTTTGTGATAAAAATATCCTTCAAGCCATCACAGTCAAAATCTGCAATAAGTGGTCCCCAGCTCCAATCGGTTTTGGATACTCCTGAAAATTGCGCTATGTCTGTAAAGTAACCATTACCGTTGTTTAAATTAAGAATGTTGGACATATACGGATAATGATATCCAGCCTGCACAATCCACCAGAAGCCGCTAGTGTTCATACTGGGCATATTTTGTTTTCCGCGGCTGTGATCTTCTGCAGACATATCCAAAACAAGTAAATCTGGCAACAAGTCATTGTTGATATCGGCAATATCAGACCCCATACTACTATAGGAGGTATGCTTTAAACGTTGATCTATTTGATTTGAAAACGTTCCATTTTGATTGTTGATGTAAAGCTTATCTGGTGTGATGAAGTCGTTTGCTACATATATATCTGGCCAGCCATCATTGTTATAATCGCTGATTGAACTACTTAGACTGAATTCTTTATTTATCAACCCACTATTGATTGTGACATCGATAAATTGATTACCGTCATTTCTATATAAGTGATCTGAGGTTTGAGGGTAAAGATCCTGATCTTTCAGAATAACTTCTAAATTAATTGAATTCAAAAAATCGACCCTGTGATTGATAAGATACATATCTAAATCGCCATCTTTATCATAATCAAAAAAATATGCTTGTACCGAAAATCCATCATCGGCAAGTCCCCATTTTTTGGCTTCTTCTATAAAAGTTCCATCTTTTTGATTAACAAATAGTTTATTATTTCGAAGCCCGTTATTTTTTAATGAAGCAGATTTGCATACATAGATATCCATCCATCCATCATTATTAATATCAATCATGGTTACGCCAGTGGTCCAACCTTGAGCATCTTCTACCTGAGCTTTGGTTGTGATATCTTCAAACTTAAAATCTCCTTTGTTAAGATATAATTTATTAGAATTTTGATTTGAGGTTAAATAAACATCTTCAAGACCATCATTATTTACATCGCCAATGGCCACACCACCACCATTATAGGCATAGTAATAGTTTAAAACATTAAAACTTGCCGTTTCTTCTACGGAATTTTTAAAATTCACGTTAGTTTGATCACTGCTAATAAGTGAAAAAAGAGTATTACCTATAGCCTTTTTACTTTTATCTTCAATAACAGGATTACAGGAGAAAAAGAGACCAAAGCACAAGAAAAACGGAAAGATTTTAAGTATATCCATCATTGGACTAAAGATATTCATAAAGTAAAAAAGAGGTTGTTTTTTAATAACAACCTCTTTTTTTAAATAATATTGATGACTAATTCAAACTTATTAATATGTCACTAACATATTAATACCCTGGATTTTGATAGGCTGTTTTTTCCGCATCAGTCATCTGTAAGGCATCTATTTGGTTTTGAGGAATTGGTCTTAAATAATGGTAAGGCTCAATCTGTCTTGTTATTGTTGTTGGGTTATGATCAGAAGCATCGGTTCCTCCAATTTCATAAGTGCTGGCATATTCCGTCCATTTTTGAGTACGAATCAAATCCAACCATCTATGACCTTCTCCAAAATACTCCCGTGAAAGCTCATCAAGGATATAATCTATATTAATGGCGGTAGGTGTTGCTGCAACCATAGCGGCACTATTATCCTCCATACGTTCTTCTTGCTCGCCATTGTCAAAACGCCACATACCAGCACGTGCTCTAACAACATTCACTAGATCATATGCAGAATAGGCTCCAGAAGCTCCTTTTACAGCTGCTTCGGCGGCTACCAAGTAGAATTCTGAATATTTGGCAATAGGGAATGGGCGGGTATTACCTACATTGGGTTCTCCAAGACCACCCGAATTGTCAGTGCGATATGGTCCTAACTTCCATAAGCCGGGATAGAATCTTCTGTTTATTTCATTAAGATTTATTACATAATCAGATCTTCCTGGTATTTCTCCTCCGCCAATATTACCTCCATTGACGTAATCGACATTAGGATTATATTCATCTAAAAAAGATATAACTGCATCACCCGGTTCTATTTCTATACCATTTGCTGCCGTTATGGTAGGGGTGGTATCTCCGCCTTTATCCCAATTCCCCCTATAACTGCTTACAAAGGTACCGTCGTAACGCGAATCAATATCTTTATCTGTAAATGTTTCTGTAAATACTCCTATAGGTGGAGCCATACGTGTCCAAGGGCGTCCATAGCTCTGGCCCGCTTCACGCTGTACAGCAGCAACCCCGTCTACACTAATAGTGGTATAATTTGAAGTGGCCATCCATACGGCTGCATTGGTATCATCTGTGTTGCCAAATCCTGTTACAGGTGCTCCATTGTAAATTGCACTTTCCTGCGTACGATCTGAATATAACATCATTTCTTCGTTACGATCGTTCGCGCCATCGTGAACATCATAAAAATAATCTAATAGGCGATAAGGTCCAGGGTTATCTATCCCTGCTACGGCCATATTATAGGCTTGTTGATAATAATATGCAGGGCCGTTGCCATTAGGATCAGTCCTGGGTGTATCAGGATATGTAGGAATACCGTTGGGGTTTTCCAGCCACCAGCCATAAGTCAAATAAGCTTTTGCCAAATAAAGACGGGCCACGTTTTTGGTCACTGCTCCAGTTATACGTTGTCCATCAGGTAAATCATCAACTGCATCCATCAAATCAGGAATAATAGCCTTTGTATATACATCCGGAACGGTGTTGCGAACTGAGGTTCTTATTGCAGACTGGTTGAATGCCAATTCTCCAGATCCTAGGTCTAGAGGCACACCACCATAAGTTTGTACCATTAAAAAGTAGTAAAAGGCGCGAAAAAACTTTGCTTCGGCGATCAATGATTCATCAAGGCCCACGGCTGCAGCATTTTCTATTATTCCACTTGCGGTATTAATGGCTGGCCAGCTTGCACCCCAAGGTCTTCCTATTGAAAAACCACTTTCTGGACGAAGGTTACCCTGACCAGGAACAAGATCCAGATCATAAAAATTGTTATCTGCACTTTCAGCAGCTACATATTCATCAGTCCCTGTTTCCGTCATATTTTGAAAATATGCAAACCCGTATATATCCCTTAAATTTTCATATAAAAAGGTAAGTCCTCCTTGAACACCCTGCTCTGTTTTAAAAAACTCTGGTGTAAAAACACCTCGGGGTTCTTCTTCTAATATATCTTCTGAACAAGATCCCGTAAACAATGCAATCGATAAAATTGCAATTGAAAAACCTTTGATTCTAATCTTTCTCATTATGTTTTTATTAAAATGTTACATTTAGTCCTAGTAAAAAGTTCCTTGTTGTGGGAATATTGGTCCCAATTGTCGGTATACCCCTAGAAATGTTACCAGTATTTACCGCCACATTTTGACGGGTTCCATCACCGTTCGTCCCAGAGTTGGTTTCAGGATCCAATCCAGATTCATCATGAAAAGGTGAAAACAGTACAAATGGATTCTGAACAGTGGCATAAATGCGAAGACCTTGTATTCCGTTATTATCCAAGGCCTGTTGGTCAAAATTATATCCTAACGTCATTGCACGTACTTTTAGGTACGATCCGTCAAAATAACCCAATGTGCTTCCATATTTAGGATTATCACCGCTTCTTACCCCTCCGGGTGCAGGATATCTGGCATTTGTATTGGTAGGAGTCCAATAGTCCACATCCACATTATTTCTTCGACCGGACAGTAAATTCAAGTAACCACTCGAGGAATATAAGGTACTTACCAATAAACCACCACTCTGGAAGGCACCAATCATGGTCAGGTCAAAATTCTTATAAGCTAAGCGGGTGTTGAAGCCACCTAGGAAATCTGGTGTAGGATCTTGTATAATTCTATCTTCCTCGCCTATTACCCGTGTAGGTGAACCATCGTCGTTGAAATCTCCTGTATAACGCACCTTGATCATACCCAATGTTCCATCTGGCTCATATTGATTAAAGTATTGGTAATCAGGATCAGATTCGTTCCATAAACCAGTATATTCATAATCGTAGATAACATTAAGTGGTGAACCTACAAACCAAAGGTTATTCTCGTCCCTTTCTTGACCTGAAGCCAATGAAGTTATTTCATTTTTATTGGTATAGATATTAACCCCTACATCCCAAGAAAAACCATCAGGATTGTCAAAAATTGTTCCATTTAATGCAATTTCAATACCCTTGTTTTCTGTTGCACCAATATTTGTGGTCACACTTCCCACACCTGAAGTTGGCGGAAGTCCAAGTCCTAATAATATGTCATTGGTCTTGGTTATGTAATATTCCGCACTCCCAGATAAGCGGTTGTTGAAGAAACCAAAGTCAAGACCGAAATTGTATGTTTCAGAAAATTCCCAACTTAAGTTTGGACTAGGTAATTGGGTTACTACAAAACCATTTGCAAACGTGGGACCAAAGTTGTATTCCACTTGTGATAATCTACCTTGTGTTGAATAAGCGGCAACTGCTTGGTTAGAGGTTTCACCATAACCTGCACGTAGTTTAAGTAGATTTAGCCAGTCAACATTCTCCATAAATGGTTCGTTACTCACGTTCCAACCTACTGATACGGCAGGATAAGTATACCATTTATTACCGGGTGCTAATCTGGACGACCCGTCCCTACGTATTGTAGCAGTAAGCAGGTAACGGCTGTCAAACTGGTACAATACTCTGGCCATATAAGATATTAATCCCGTTTGAGAATAGTCTGTACCATACCTGGTAATGTCCTCAGAAAGCGCTGAGTCTAAATTGTACCATAAAGAACCTTCATCGGGAATATTTTGGGCGGCCAATCCAACATTATCAAATTCACTTTTTTGAGAAGAGAAAAGCCCGACGAAATTTATTTTATGCTTTCCAAATGTTCTGTCAAAGAGCAATTGATTTTCAATCACGTAATCCTTGAGAATAGAACTGTCATAACTTGCCGAAGATGGGCTGTCAGGATTATAGTTAAATACGCCCTGCCCTGTAAAATTACCGTCTCTGGCCGTTCTATAATTTAATCCTAGATTCAAACGATACTTTAATCCTTCTAGAAAAGATAAGTTAACCTCAGCAAAAATATTGTTATAGGTACCAAAATCTAATTGCTCATTTACCCGACCCTTCCCTATTTGGTTAACAATATCTCTGGTAGGAATAAAAACTTGGTCTGTTGCTGTTTGTAAACGATTGTCATCACTGGGGCCTAAAAGTGGAGATCCAGCCAATACATCATAGATGCCTATAATACTACTTGTCTTGTTAAAATTTGTTACCGTATTTAAACCAATGCGTATGTTTTTTCCAATATTCTGATCAATCTGGGCACGGAGGGAATATCTATCAAAAGAATCTCCAGGAACTACCGAAGTTTCTTTAAAATATCCCAAACCTAAGTTGTAAGAACCATTTTCCGTTCCTCCCAGAACACTAATGTCATGCGCAGTTTGAATACCAGTACCGTAAAGCAAATCTTGCCAGTCAGTATCATTGCCCAAGAATTCATTGTTGGCTACAGGGAAATCAGCACCACCATTTGCACGTGAATCGGCACGCAGTTGCAAGAGCTGAACAGAATTCATCAATGGGTATTTGGAAAATACTTCTTTTAGCGCATAATATGTATTGTACCTAATTAAGGGTTTTTGTCCTTTTGTACCTGTTTTTGTACTTATTAAGATAACACCATTGGCGCCCCTAGATCCATAGATAGCAGTGGCAGATGCATCTTTTAATATCTCTAGGCTTTCAATATCAGTAGGGCTAATATCATTTAGACCCCCAGAAAAAGGAATACCATTAAGAACAATTAGCGGGTTATTATCTGCTGAAAGTGAACGCACCCCTCGAATACGTATTTGTGGTACAGATCCAGGTCTTGTGCTAGTACTTTGAATTGTAACACCGGCAGCCCTGCCTTGAAGTGCCTGTTGAAAGTTAGCACTTTGCACTTCATTTAAGGCCTCACCTTTTATGGAAACTACTGAACCTGTAACCGATTCCCTACTTTGGGTACCGTACCCTATGACCACCACTTCATCCAGTTGTTGAGTATCTTCATCCATAGCTAGGTCAATAGATGTTCTACCATTTACCTGTACTTCTTGGCTTAAAAAGCCTACGTAGCTAAACTGAAGTGTACCATTTGAAGGAATGTTTGATAGCGTATAATTTCCATCAAAATCAGTGGTTGTACCATTACTACTGTTTAGGAGGAGTACTGTAACTCCCGGTAATGGTCCGGTACCGTCTGTGACTGTTCCAGATATGGTTATATTCTGTGCCATGAGGGGAAGAGGAAATCCCGATAGCATAAGCAGGAAGAAAAGTTTTTTCAGCCTTACAAGTTTTTCGCTCGATGAATTATTTGTCATTTTGTTAAATTTTTAATTTAAAGATGTAAAATCGGCAGATTCCCTAAAAGAATGGTTAAAAAGTTTTGATGTCATAAAAATACACAAATATTTAATTGATGCAATCGATTGCGTTAAAAAATTACAAATTAATTGTAAATTCGTCTTAAAATGAAACATTGAAACATAGTTATATTATTATCAGTCAGCAATTTATGATTAATTATCAATTTAAGAAAACGATTGAGTAAGAAGTGAATTTAAATAATTTATACGATATTGACATACTACTTAAAATTTCCAATTATTTTTTAACTATAAAATGAACCTTTACCATTATGTTTAAACCATTAGCAAAAATTACAACCCTCCTGCTCGTTTCGGCAGCAATTACAACTAGTTGTAAGGAATCCTCAAAGAAGGATATGAATGAGTCTTCAGAAACTGTAGATTCTTTAGATCAATCTGCAAAAAGCGACAACCTTTTAGTTTCAGATTTATATACAGCAGATCCCTCTGCACATTTTTTTGATGGCAAACTTTACGTTTATCCATCTCATGATTATGAGTCGGGCATTCCCGAAGATGATTTAGGGAATCATTTTAATATGAGAGATTATCACGTGTATTCAATGGATAGTGTAGGAGGAGAGGTTACAGATCACGGCGTTGTGCTCGATGTTGATGATGTAGCTTGGGCAGATAAACAGATGTGGGCTCCAGATGCTGCAGAAAAAAATGGTAAATACTATTTATATTTTCCTGCAAAAGATGCCGAGGGTGTTTTTCATATAGGTGTTGCTGTAGCAGATAACCCAGCAGGGCCTTTTGAGCCAGAAGCAGAACCTATTGCAGATAGCTACAGTATAGATCCAGCTATATATCAAGATGGTAATGAGTATTACATGTATTTTGGAGGTATATGGGGCGGTCAATTGCAATGGTATCGGGATAATGAGTTTCAAAATAAAGATGATGAATATCCTGCCGATGAAGAAGCTGCACTTAGTCCAAAAATTGTAAAACTTTCTGATGATATGATGAGTTTTGCCGAAACTCCAAAAGATGTTCAAATTTTAGATGAAGACGGTAATCCTCTTACTACTGCAGATAATGATCGCCGTTTCTTTGAGGCAGCTTGGGTACATAAATACAACGATAAATATTACTTTTCTTATTCTACTGGAGATACTCATAATATAGCTTATGGTATAGGAGATAGCCCATACGGGCCTTTTACATATAAAGGAGTAATTCTTAAGCCTGTCTTAGGATGGACCAATCACCATAGTATTGTTGTGAAAGATGGTAAATGGTATTTATTTTATCACGACAGTTCACTTTCTGGAGGAAAAACACACCTGCGTAGTGTAAAATATACCGAACTAACCTATAATGAAGATGGTACCATCCAGACGATGGATAAAATGGTAGAGCCAGATACAGAATAAATTTATTATGCTTAGAAAAATAATAATAGCCACTGTTTGCCTTGTGCAGGCAGTGGCTTTTTGCCAAATAAAACTACCTGAATTAATTACAGACGGGATGGTTTTGCAACGCAATGAAGAATTTCCATTATGGGGATATGCCAATGAAGGAGATAAACTAACGGTGGTCTATAAGGAGAAGGAATATAACACAAAGGCAAATCAAGACGGCATTTGGAAGGTTAAATTGAAAACCGGAAAAGCCGGAGGACCTTATGAGATAACCATCAAAACTTCAGGTGAAAGCAAAACTATTGAGAATATTTTAGTGGGAGATGTGTATGTTACCTCTGGACAATCTAATATGGAGTTGCCCATGTACCGAGTAGCTCCCTTGTATCAAGATGAGATTGATACCGCAAATTATCCCAACATCCGCTACTTTGAGGTTCCTAAACAATATGATTTTCAAGGACCAAAAAAGGATTTACCATCGGGTAATTGGATTCAAATAGATACCACTACAATTTCAAATATCTCTGCGGTAGCCTATTTTTTTGCTAAAGAGATCCATACCGATTTAGAGGTACCCGTAGGGATTATTAATTCCGCATTGGGCGGGTCACCCATTGAGTCTTGGTTGGATGAAGATGCATTAAAACCATATCCTAACGCTTACGCGGAAGCTCAACAGTATAAAAATCAATCTTTTATAGATAGTATTCAGCAGAGTGATCGGGACAGGGCTTCAAACTGGTACAGCGATGTAAACGCTTCAGATATAGGACTTCAAAAAAATTGGAAAACAAAAGAAGAAGGCTTTGAAAATTGGAGCACGATGAACATTCCTGGCTATTGGGCAGATAGTGATTTGGGTACTGTAAATGGAGTGGTTTGGTTTACTAAAACTTTTGACATTCCAATTAGTGCTGCCAGTAAGAAAGCTAAACTAGAGTTGGGTCGCATTGTCGATGCGGATTCTGTTTTTATAAACGGAAAATTCATTGGTAATACCACCTATCAATATCCTCCGAGATGGTATTCTATTCCTGCAGGTGTACTGGAAGCGGGAGAAAATAGAATGACCGTGCGCATTATTAATGAGCAAGGTAGAGGAGGTTTTGTGGAAGATAAACCGTATGAATTACGGTTGACTGATAAAACAATTAATTTAGAAGGCGAGTGGCAGTATAAATTAGGAGCAGAAATGCCCAACTTACGCTCACAAACATTTATTAGATGGAAGCCAACAGGCTTGTATAATGCTATGCTTAATCCGTTAACCCAATATCCTATTTCTGGGATTCTTTGGTATCAAGGAGAATCTAATGTGCGCAATGCAACTGAATATGATGATCTGATTAAAACAATGATTACCGATTGGCGTAAAAAATGGAACGATAAAGACCTCCCTTTTATAGCCGTGCAACTGGCGAATTATTTAGCGACTTCACCCGAACCCACAGATAGTGATTGGGCAGTTCTACGTGAATCCCAAGCCTCAATTTTAGATTTAAAAAACACCGCACTTGCCGTTGCGATAGACGTTGGTGAGTGGAATGATATTCACCCACTTAACAAGCAGGCTGTAGGTCATAGACTCGCACTAGGTGCAAAGAAATTGGTGTATAATCAGGATGTAGTTTATAGCGGACCCCAATATAAATCTCATTCCATTAAAGATGGGAAGGTGTATGTAAAATTTAAAACCTTTGGCTCTGATTTAAAAGTTGATGGTAAAGAACTCAACGGATTTGCCATTGCAGGCGAAGATGGGAAGTTCTATTGGACAGATGCCAAAATTGATGGCGATACGGTTATCTTAAATAGTGATAAAGTATCTAATCCAAAATATATACGCTATGCTTGGGCAGATAATCCAGACACAGCAAATCTGTATAATGAAGAAGGATTGCCTGCAATTCCATTTAGAACCGATGACTAGTTAAAGAGTTTTATCAAAGAATAATGTCACATGGAGCGTAGTCAAAATGTTTCGCCACTGGAAAGTAGTCAATATGTTTGTCACATTGAGCGCAGTCGAAATGTTTTGCGACAGGAAAGCAGTCAATACGATTCTCCCAAGGAGCAAGTCAAAATGTTTTGTCACAATGAGCGCAGTCGAAATGTATTGAATATTCTCGACTGCGCTCGAATTGACTTTCTTATTGAATTTTGTCGCTTTTTTGTAAATTATGACGGGCACATAAAAGCTGGATATTTTCTACTCTTATTGAAGTTCCTCCTTTTGAAAATGGCAATATATGATCAAAATGTAGATTATCAGTACTCCCACATTGAATACAAGCGCCTTTATCTCTTTTCCAAACTTCTAATTTCACTGAAGTTGGAATTAGTCGATTGTGTGGTAGTTCGTTCAAGTTTTCTTTTCTATTTTCTTTTTGGTCTATAGTATAATCAGTTATTACCAATTTAAACTTAAACACATTTCTTTCATCCGATAATTCTAACCAAGAATCTTGTAATTCAAAACATCCGTTATAGACCCATATACCTGGTTTTATTTTTTCATAGACTTTCACCATTTCGGGGGGTGCAATACCTTTTTTAAATTTTATAGCAGCATCTTCAAATTTTCCGTTTTGGGTTAAGTTGCCCCTAGGTGTATGCCTTGGTTGATCAACTAATTTTGGGTGTTGAGCTAAATTTCTAGGTATGTCGTGACCTTCATAAATAAGAATTTCACCATTATTTTCAATTCGATCGGCATAAGGAGCATTTTTTCTTAAAGACATTAGGATTATACTAATTCCGCCATTAACTTGGTAATTCATTCCCCGTTGTAAACTAAACCCTTCCTCCATACACATTTTATTGTATGAAATAATATCTCCTGGAATTATCATATATTATATTCTATAACTAATTAATTCATATTTTAAAACAATATATGAATTGTCAAACAATGTTATATTATGGATAAGAATACCCCAGCATCCTATTTGCCCATTCTATAAAGTAAGTTATGTTAGGCGTATCGGTATGACCACCATCATGCTGGCGCCACGCTAAACTACCGTCAAGCATACTTACATTTACATCAGGCATTTTTTCGATTTTATAGTCGAGGGAAACGCCTAAATCTTTTTTGTCAAGTAATCGGTAAACGGGTCCAGCTGCAACAGCAGCCATATAACTTCCTTGATGGTCCAACTAATTAGAGTCTCCTTCCTCAGGAATACCATAACTAATAAATACTGGGCGGGGTGCACACATAGCAATCAATTCGTGTGAATCTACCGGCAGATCGCTGGCATCCATCTTTCCATAAATTCCCGCGTTGGCACTGTACTTTAAATAATTACCTGCCATCCAGTGATACTCACCGCCTCCTGTTAGATTTTCTACCGACTCCCCAAAGCTTCTTCTGTGTAAGGTTGCACCACCTTTTCCTGAAGAGCCAATTAATCCAGTCGCAAAACGGTCTTCAAAAGCCAAGGTTACCAAAGCCGCTTTACCATAGCGGGAAACACCTTCAATACCTACTTTTTTGGCATCAACATCTGGATCTGTTTCAAGATAGTCCAATCCGCGAGCAGCTCCCCAAGCCCAAGCGCGCAAGGTTCCCCAATCTTCTGGTTTTCTGGGCTGCCCTTTATTAACTAAAGCGATAATTCCTTCACAAGTGAGACCGTCACCATTATCAGCCTGTATGGAGCTAGGGTCAATCATTGCATAACCCCAACCTGCATTTATTAATTCTAGCGCTCTAGCTCTATCGCTTTCTGATAACTCAAAAAAACCGTAATCGTTATAATTTTTTGGTCTTACCAAAGGATTATAAGCTGGGTATTTGTCCAAAATTTCTTTGATAGCAGGATCCTTTGCAAGCATATTTTTTAGCGCATGGTTGATCGCTGCATAATCATCTCGGTTGGGTTGCATAGGAGCAGGGACAGCAGCCCGGCCAAACATCATAAGCAAAGGCACAGGCCCTTTTGCATTGGCAGGCGTTACCACCGTCATAGAAATATTGACTTCAACCTCAGGATACATGGAATTATCTACACGCCCCACTAATTTTTTGGCGGTGACGGGTGTCCACCCTAAAAACTCCCGTTCACTAAATTCAACTTCCCATGTCACCTCAGGAACATTTTCAGGAACACGACCATACACTTCCCGGGCAAAATCTTCAGCGATTTGAGGTCGTTTTACATCCCACCAAATTTTAGGCTTATCTACTTTCTTCCCTTTTTCAGTAACCAAAACTTTTGGTAAATCAGGAAAAGGATTTGCTTTATTTTCATCATAATTAGCAGGATTTTCAGCAGATGGATTTCCATTTTTACCGGGTCTTAATTGGGTGATTCCCAATTGCTCTTGCATACGTTTATGATCTTCTTGAGCAGTCAGACACAAAGGTGATTGGTTAATCTCTTGTGCTGATAAAGTCAGATTGAAGAAGATAAAGATTATGAGGAGCAAGCTAATTCTTTGGGTAAAAAGTAAAGGCCTTAACATAGGGAGGTGTTTTTAATTTGGTATAACGATAGTGGTAACACTTTTAGGCAAAATATTGATGAGTAATGCATCATTATCAGCCGTTAGTTGCTGCTCTTGCCGGTTAGAGCTAAGCGACGTAGTGTAGGCAGTGGCCGCATCTGGTGTGTTTCCATCAATAGCAATATTCAGGTTTCCGCTAGCATTCTCAGTTGGATTGATAAGTACAATTACTGTTTCATTAGCACCGCTATAGGCGGAGCTCATTATTGCTCCTGAAAATCCAAGATTAACCGCAACACGCTTATAGCCCGGTCTTATAAATTTTGAAAAGTGCGAATATGCATATCCTCTTTTGAGAATTTCGCCAGAGGTAGTCCCTTGATCGCCATCACCAATAAATGAATAGTAACGTTTTAAATACCACCAGATATAGGCATTCCAGTTATATTCCATGGCTTGATGCATCGTTGTAAGCATTTCTAAAGTTTCTTCCCAAATAATAGGTTCACTTAACGTAGACCATTCTGAAGTCGCATTTTGATTTAATAAATATTCGGTCATCCAGATTTCTTTGTTTTTTTGTTCAGCTAGCGGGTAGGGGGCAAGACCACCGCCGTATATATGACCTGCTACAATATCAATTTGAGCTTCTGCATCGGCATCATTAAGCAATACGTTAGAAAAGTTTTGGTTAAAATTTAATGATTCTGGAGCTGCGATTTGTACACTATTAGTAATAGTGGTGCCCTCTTGAACCAAGAAGTCCCGCATTTGGCTAGGCGTATAATCGCAAGATTCATAACTCGCTTCCCAATCGGGTTCATTTTGTATGGAAATAGCATCAATGTTCACATCATTATCTGCCATAAATTGTACAAAATCATTGATGTATTGAGCAAAATCATCATAATTTTCGGGTAGTAGATGACCTCTTATATCACTGTTGTTGTTTTTTAAACCGGGAGGAGGAGACCAAGGCGAAGCCAGAATTTTAGCTCCCCGATCTTGAGCTTGTTTGGCAACTTCGGTTATTAAGGCCCACTCGTTTTGATTAGAAGAAATGCGAATCCTAAAAATGCTAAGGCCCAGTTCATCATCACCAGTTCCAAAAGCCTTTTGCATATCTGAAACGTTGGGAAATTGAGTGCCCCACATTTGATTAGCTCCCCCAAAGCCAGCTATCGTTTGATAGGAAGTACCCGTATTTACGGTTAAGTTTTTAAATGACACCGTGGGTTGTTCAGGTTTGCTATCATTATCTTCAGAGCACGCAAGACTAATAGCAAACAAGAACAACAAACAAAAATATCTATACAATTTTATCATGGCTTTAAGTATGTTTTTCGCAATCGATTGCGTTAAATTTAACTATTTTTGATTTAGAGCAATCTCTTTTGTTCTAAAACCTTTTGATTTTAACTTAAACAACACTACTCTATGCATCTCAAGAAGTACACTTTTTTAGGGGTAATGGGAATATTCATTTTTTACAGCTGTAAAAATGAAGCGAGCCTTGTCAATACACCTGAAGGAGAGCAAGGACGACAACGTATTTCTATACATGAAGATTGGTATTTTATGAAGTACGCTTCCGCGGAAGAAGCAGATAATCTGATCTATGATGTAAGACCAGAGGTAGAAGATACCCGTGATGATAAGGATGCCGACTCAAAACCTACCGAAGCAGTTGATGTAGAAGTAGATCAACGCATACTTAAACCGTGGATTATGCCTACGGGAAATGCTTTTATAAAAGACTCCAGCAAGCATTATAGCAAACCCGAAGGAAATCCCGGAGCAGATTTCCCTTTTGTACAGTCAGGTTTTGATGATAGTAATTGGGATTCAATAACGCTTCCTCATGATTGGGCGATAGAAGGTCCTTTTATGCAAGGTTGGGATACTCAAGTAGGTGGCGGTATGGCGCGATTGCCCAGTCCTGGTGTAGCCTGGTATCGCAAGAAGTTGGACATTCCTGCTTCTGATAAAGGGAAATCCATATTTCTAGATATAGATGGGGCGATGTCTTATGCCATGGTATGGATTAACGGGAAACTGGCTGGAGGTTGGCCTTACGGCTACACTTCGTGGCGGGTAGATCTAACCCCATATCTCATACCGGGAGAAACTAATCAATTGGCGATACGTGTTGACAATCCGCCTAACTCGTCTAGATGGTATCCAGGAGGTGGGATTTATCGTAATGTTTGGCTTACTAAAACAAATCCCGTGCACGTAGATCATTGGGGGACATTTGTAAAAACACATGATGTTTCAGCTTCTTCGGCAGCAATCGATCTAGAAGTGAATGTCGCCAATGACCAATCAGACCCTGTTACGGTTGAAGTGATTTCAGAAATTTTCGCTTTAAGCGAAAAAAATATGCGTGATAAAGTTGTTGCCAAGTTTACACCGCAAAAACTAACGGTTTCTGGAAATGATAAGAAACAGATTGAAAGTTCTATACGTTTAGAAAATCCCAAGCTTTGGGGGCCACCGCCCACGCAACAACCCAATCGATATGTGGCAGTAACAAAAGTTTATCAAGATGGCAATGTTATAGATACGTATGAAACTCCTTTTGGGATACGGTCTATACGATTGGATGGAGAAGAAGGACTTTTTGTAAACGAGGAGCGTATTTACATTCAAGGCGTAAACCAACATCACGATTTAGGAGCATTGGGAGCAGCATTTAATGGGCGTGCCGCAGAGCGCCAACTAGAAATGTTGCGTGAGTTAGGAGTTAATGCAATACGCATGGCTCATAACCCACCAGCACCCGAATTGCTTGAGCTTACAGATCGTATGGGATTTCTTGTTGTTGATGAGATGTATGATTCTTGGGAACGTAAAAAAACACCGTTAGATTTTCATTTGATATTTCCAGAATGGCACGAGCAAGATTTACGAGCTCTGGTAAGGCGTGATCGCAATCACCCATCGGTAATTATGTGGAGCACCGGAAATGAGGTTGGTGAGCAATACACGGGAGAAGCTGGTGCGGCAGTCGCGCGTAATCTGAGAGCAATTTCAAATGATGAAGACCCCACACGACCCAAAACAGCCTCTTTTAATTATGCTAAACCCGATATGCCCATCACCCAAGAGGTAGAAGTTATTAGTCTGAATTACCAAGGAGAAGGGATTAGAAATGCACCGGCTTATGCACACCTAGATGGCATAAATACAGAACCGTTATATCCGGCTTTCCATAAAAAATTTCCTAATAAAGTGATAATAAGCAGTGAGAATGCTGCTGCACTAAGCAGTAGGGGGACGTATGTTTTTCCTGTTTATCCAGAAATAAGTGCGCCCATAAGCGACAGTACGGGAGGCGACCCTCAAAATATGTATGTAAGTGCTTATGAATTGTATACAGCACCTTTTGGCTCTTCGGCAGATAAAGTGTTTAGATCCATAGATCAGCATTCTTATGTGGCAGGCGGGTTTGTATGGAGCGGTTGGGATTACTTAGGAGAACCTACGCCTTA
>CAXBEL010000020.1:0-34401 GCA_963974735.1 uncultured Flavobacteriaceae bacterium
ATTTTCAAAAACTGTACTGGAAATTGCTTAAAGACCCTACAGTATCTATAAAAACGAAGTTTCATAGCTTTTTTCATTTGCTAAACAGCAGCATGTTTTTATTGGTTTTGCTTATTGCAGTTTTAAGTGTTCCTGTTCTTTATATTCAAAATACTAATCCGGCATATAGCGGTTATCTTAATGTTGTTGCTTTTTTTGCAGTAAGCACTGTGATCTTCTTCGGCTGTTATTGGGTTACTTACAAGCGCATACATGGAGGCGGTTTAAAAAACTTCATTAAATATATCGGGATGTTTTTTACCTTCTTTTCAATAGCCATGGGTTTTAGTGTACATAATTCGCTAGCGGTATTGGAAGGGCACTTTGGCAAAAAATCAGAATTTATCCGTACCCCAAAATTTAATGTGGATAAACTAAAAAATAACTGGAAAAATAATATTTATTTAAGCGATAAACTATCTGTAAATATGATCATAGAGACCATTTTATGCCTATACTTTGGTTTTGCAATTTACAGCGCTTTTGTGGTCAATAATTACGGCTTGCTCTTATTTCATATAATGTTATTTTTAGGATTTGGGTTTGTCGCCTTTAAATCGTTATTTGCTAAAATATAAAGGGTTTTAGGGTGATTCCTATTAATAAATAGGACCGCGCTTTCCGCCATATCTCCTCCTTCGCATAGCTACAGAGGAGGATGCCGCTACAATCGCTATCACATTTTAGATGAAAAGATTTATACAGCTTAATAAAATCCCTTTACTCTTTGTACTTATTACTGCGGTTTTTTATGGTGTTTTCGCTTTTGAATTGCAGCGGAACGATTTTGTAAAACTCATTACACTTTACGGCGCTTTATTTTATGCTGCTTTCAAGATAATCCAACTATTTAAATGGAATTTCAATTTCTTGATAGGACTGAGCATCTTATTCCGATTGATTTTTCTGTTTGCCTTACCTAATTTGTCACAAGATTATTTTCGGTTTATCTGGGATGGGAGATTAGTACTGCAAGGAATAAATCCATATATCATGACAGCTACAGAATGGCTCCAGGATGATATAATTCACATATCTCAGGCTCAAGAATTAATTACAGGAATGGGAGCTTTAAATGCAGGCCATTTTAGCAATTACCCACCTATTAATCAACTTTGTTTCGCGATAGCGGCACTCTTTAGCCCAAATGGAATTCTGGGAAGTGTAGCTGTAATGCGTTTATTAATAATAGCCGCGGATATTGGAACTTTAATAATTGGGCGTAAACTTTTACGTAGAATAGGATTACCCGAACATCAAATTTTCTGGTACATTCTTAATCCTTTTATTATTATCGAACTCGCCGGTAATTTACATTTTGAAGGGGTGATGCTATTTTTCATGTTGGCTTCTCTGTATTTACTCCATAAAGGCAATTGGTTTTGGTCTTCAGTTTTAATGGGGGTTTCCATATCTGTAAAATTATTGCCTTTGATGTTTTTACCTCTTTTATGGCAGCTATTAATTAAAGACCATGCTTCAACAATTGTTACTGTAAAACTTAAAAATCTTCTAAAAACAACATCTGCAAGTATTATAAAAGTCACACGCTTTTATGGCATAGTATTTTTAACCGTTGGATTAACTTTTTTTCCTTTTATATCTGGAGAATTACTTTCTAATTTTCTTGAAACCACTGCACTTTGGTTTCAGAAGTTTGAGTTTAACGCCAGCCTGTTCTATGTTATTAGGTGGTTTGGTTTCTTAATTAAAGGATATAACGTCATAGGTGAATCTGCCAGAATATTACCAATCCTGGTACTTCTTTTTATTTTGGCTTTAGTATTTTTTAGAAAGAACTTGAATATTCAGCAATTGATTACAGCAATGCTATTAAGTGTTTCTTTTTACTTTTTATTCGCCACAACGGTTCATCCCTGGTACGTGGCTACTCCTTTGATTTTATGTGTTTTTACAAAATACCGTTTCCCTATTGTATGGAGTGCGCTTGTTATGCTCAGTTATTCAGCTTATGAATTAGAGATCGTTGAAGAAAATCTTTGGCTAGTTAGCCTAGAGTATGTCCTTGTTATTGGATATGCGGGATGGGAATTGTTTTTAAAAAATAAGAAACTTGAAAAACTTCAAGTTTAGCGCTTTTGGTTCCTTTAGAACTCCTAAGGCTGCGCTCGAATTGACAAGATATATAAAAGAAAAAAAGGCTGAGTCGCACAGCGATTCAGCCTTTTTATGATTAGAAAATGATAGGAATTAGTTTACCATCAATTTCTGAGTTCTTCCTTTATCATCGGTCACAATATAAGTTCCAGTACTCAAGTTGCTCACATCTATATGCGTAGCATCTTTAAGGTTTTGCAATTGACGCCCTTGAATATCGTATAATGCAAAATTAGTAGGCTTCTCAAAAAATGCTCTACCTCCATTTACTGGATTGGGATACACCACAAATTGAGAGTTTGCAACTGAATTTTCTTGAATAGAAAGGGAATTGTTTTCTAATGTATAAACACTAATTGTAGCACTTACTTCATTAGCAATAACAATAAGTCCTTTCTCTTGAGTATTATCCTCTGGAGCGATGTAAACAATACTTTCTGGTGCTAGGTCACCCGTTACATCTTCTCCAGGCTCCAAACCTCTGTTATTAAAATATCCTTCAAAAGTTGGTGCTACTGGGTTGCTTACATTATAAACCATAAAACCACCTATGCGCTCCAGACCAATAAAAGCATAAAAATCACCTTCAATTTCCTGAATCATTACCGCTTCTGGCTCAGGTCCTTTATTGTCGCTTCTGTTTTTTATTTCATTCTCATCGTTGGTTGTATTAAATATAGCACTGTAAACAGGATCTTCAAGTGTCGCTCTTTCAAAGTCATCTCCGCTATCATAAACCTGTGTTCCCGTACTTCCATCATAAATACTGAAGGAACGTCCCCCATAAACATGTATCTCTTCATACTCCCCATCACCATCAAGATCTCCAGAAGCTGCAGTAATTTTAATTTTACCTAAATTTTCTTGCCTTTGCAAAAATTCCTGATTTGGGAATATACTCGCATCAAGAGTAATATCCTCTAAACTCACTTCTTCTTCATAAGCATCATACTCACGAGCATCACCTTCATTTGCAGTCACATAATAAGTTGTACCATTAATGGTATAATTTGCAATTGCATCTGGCATGTACATCCCTTTAATGGGCCAGTTAGCCATAAAAGCAAAGTCAGTTTCATTAGAAACGTCTAAAGTATTTTGAAGCAAACTATGATCTTTAAGACCCATCGGGAAAATATCTGTGATTGCTGGAACTGAAAGGTCTAACACTGCGATAGCATTGTTCTCTTGTAAGCTTACCCAAGCAGTTTTAGAATCTTCCGAAACTGTAATATATTCTGGTTCTAAATCCTGTGAAACTGACGCTCCAGGACCAAAAATTCGAATCTCTTGTGCTATTAAATCAGCTTTTTGAGAATCATAAGCATTAAAATCTAATGTTGTAACACTAGATTGCGTTAAGGACTCCAATCCTCCTGTCAAATCAATTATGGAAATTGTTCCTTCTGGATCAATAGTATAATCTGAACTTGGCTCGCCTTCATTAGCAACAAGAAGATAATTACCATCTGGAGTAAACGTGATCATATCTGGAAGAGAACCTGCCTCGACTGTACTTAAAATATTTCCATCAACATCCATAAATACTATAACCCCGTTTTCATTTTTAGCATCTGGTACCGATGTAGCAGCAACTATCCCATTTTTTGTGGCAACACTTGTTCCACCTGTTCCGTAAGCAGAAAGATCAACTGTTTTAATAGAAGCAATATTTAAAGGATCACTAAAATCCAAAACCTCAACAGAAGCATTGCCACTATTCATAACAAAAAGGCGCTGTGAATCTTTATCATGAGCAACAATTTCTGAACCGGGATTATCGCCTGTTATCTTGTAACTAGTTCCAAAAGCCACTCCCAGTGTATTAGGTGCTGCCGGAATATGTGCTTCATCATCTAAGATATAAACCACACTCACATCAGAATCACCTAATTCTGCATTAACTGGATTAGATAATTCTAAAGCCAACAGAACATCTGGTTCCACATCATCATTATCGGGAAGGGTTATAGTGACATCCTGAGTAAGTGATCCTCCAATTTCAAAAGTTAGAGTCTGATTTGTAAACTCATAATTTTGATTTTCAACGGCGGTACTCTCAGCTATTAGTATAGAAACATCAACCGTTGTAGCGACTGTAGGAACTTCAGAAATAGAGATAGTTAAAGAAACTGATCCATTTTCCATAGCGCTCACATAGGGCTCTTCAAAAGAAATTAGGCCTGTAGGTTCTACAACAGCTGCTGGCTCAAAACTTCCTAAACTTACTATGGTATTTAAAGCTGCATTGGTATTACACGTACCTTGACCATCTAAAGTATTGAGTTCTCCAAACGTCCAGTTTTCTGAATCAAAATCACCTCCATTAGCTGATGAACCCGAGTTGCGTAAATAAAAAGAATCTACGTGTTCCCACGGTGTGTCAGAGCCGTCTACACCATCTTCTCCAAAACGGTCTATTACCACTTCGTCGGCATCAACAATTTGAAAACCATCATCCCCATTTGAACTGATAACGGAGTTTTCTATTATATTTTCTGTAATCCCAAATTCAGTTGAAAAAATATCGGCATCATCTGTAATGTATATAAAAGTATCTGTAATAGAGCCAAAACTGGAGATGTCTAGAGAGGTTGTATAGCCCTTTCCATTAGCTTGTCGCACTACACTCCAATCAGTAAAGTCTATTGTCCCATTAACATAAATTTCAAGCACCCGCCCTTTAGCACCTTCGCAAGGTGAATCGACATAGCCGGTGATTAAAGCTTCCTGAGCAAATGTGATACAAGAGATTAGTCCCAAAAGGAGACTAAAGTAATTTTTTTTCATAATTCTGGTTTTAGTTAAACCCTAAAATTACTTGTAAGCTGCTAGAAGAATTTAAACAACAGATTAATAAACGATTAAACTAAACTCCGCATAATTAGCGGGTAACGTTTTAATAACCTAAAGGAAACAGTTGGTTTAAATTAATTTAAACTAGAATTGTGGTTAGCATGAGTTATTTTGATCTGGATTCTATTAAATAAAGACGCCCAATTCTACGTGCTTTATAGTTCCTGTCTTTTTTAGAAGTAATATTACCATCAATCTCATATTCCAGATTCACATTATAATCTGCAAAATCCTGCTCCAGTTCTTTAGCCTTGTCCTTGTCTACTAAAACAGCAAAGTGCTGCTCTTTTGGAAATGTAAGACCCAAACTCGTTTTTATGATGGGCAAGCGCTGCTTCATGTCCCAAATTAATTCTGGAGAACTGTTTTCATACAAATAGACAGGAATGCCATCTGTTTGAAGATTTTCAATTTTAGGAGCCAATTTTGCATAATCTTCATTGGTATAGGAAGCTTTTACAAGCGGAAAACCAAAAAGAATAATTGAACATACAAATGCAATTGTCAGGTAGAACATCCTTGAAAATGCCTTTTCCCAAATACCTTTTATTATTAAAAGGCCAATTGTTAAAGCGGCTAAACTTACTAATACAAACCAAAGCCAAAGTCCATCTAGATTTTCAACCATTATTAAATATCCGGCAATAGGAACAGAAATGCCTATAACAGCTATAAGTCCAAAATTGAAATAAACTGGAATAAGTTCTCTTTTGTCTTTTAGATCTTTAAATCTCCTTTGCAAATATTCAATGTAAAAAGAAGTATTGAACGCTAAGGGTATTAATACAGGAAGCAGATATCTAGACTTTTTTTCAGGTATTAAAGATAGCAGTACAACAACAGCTAATGTCCATACTAAGGTAAATTGATATGCTTTTAAATTAATTACTCGACTTTTTAAATAAGGATATAGTAGACCTATAAATGCAGGTATAGTCCATATACCACTTTGCGTAAAGAAGCTCCAATAGTAGTAAAAAGGGCGTGTATTACGGTTTGCCCAAGCTGTAGCTTCTTTATCTGCTATGGCTGATGCGGAAGCAGTATCAAAAAGATAAATAGCAATTGCCCACCACGAACTTAAAATCAGGGTGATTAGCAGTAAAATCAATAACGGAATAATTTTTCCTTTAAATCCTGAGAATTTATATACTGCACCGTACGCAATTAGAAATGGCAGTAATAAGGCATAATGGCTTACAGGGCCTTTACTCATAAAAGAAAGCCCAATAAATATTCCGCTTAAAATAGCGTTTTGGTATTCCTTTTTATAATCTGAAAAGAAACGAAATAAAAAATAAATACCCCCGAGCATAAAACTGTGAGCAAAAATATCCCACGTCCCATTGCGCCCAGAAAATAATATATAAAAAGAAGTGACGAGAATTAGAACACTATTTAATGCATAGGTTTTATTGCCTACAAATTTTACAGCCAATTTATAAAGATAAATTGCCATCAATGTAGCTATTAAGGCGGAAGGTAAGCGCAATGCCCATATTTGATCTAGACCAAAGACAGCTGCAGATATTGCTACCAGCCAAGTAGGCAGGGGAGGTTTTTCATAGCGCGCTTCACCGTTCATCGTGGTAAATACCCAATTGTCATAATTGAGCATCTCCCGCGCAGTAATAAAATTACGTGCCTCCATAATATTCTCATACATCACATCAAGATGCATGCAAAAGAGAATAAAGCAAACCAGCAAAATAAGTGGCAGGTGGTATTTATCTGGAATTCTAATCATTTGTCAATTCCAAAAGCGAGTTTCATATTCCGAATATAAATAAAAACACCCATCAAATGACCTATAAACAATACAGGGTCCCTTCTTAATATCGCATACGTAAGAATTAATAAACCTCCTATTAAACTTAATAGCCAAAAACCGAGCGGAAGCGAAGACTTTTTCTTTCTTTCAGAATAAACCCATTGATAAATAAATCTCAAAGTAAAAATAACCTGAGCAATACTTCCTAACAATAACAACCACAACGGGATATCATCATTATTAAATAATTTTTCAATATCATAATCGCCATTATTATACGCATATACAACAATGAGAATTGGGAAGATCAACAAAAACAGTCTAAACAATAATGGTGCTCTAGCCCATTGATTTTGAAGTTGTAAATTTCTTATATAAATAAAATAGGTAAGTGTTTGACCCAGCATTATTGCAAAGTCATCCCTTAAATACCCGTAAACAAAAAGTAAAAAGGATGCTCCTAAACTAAGCCACCAAAAATTAGAAGGAGTAAGTACTTTATGATGCTTTTCTGAAAGCAACCACTGCAGAACAAGCCTCCCAGAAAATAAGAGTTGCGCAAAAAAACCAATGCCATATATCCACCAGGGGCTATCCATTTGATTTTTTTGCCACTTGGTAGTTAATGTATTTATGTTTCATCCATAGATAGGCAAAGCAATCCATAAGTGGTCCCAGTAATCTATTCCAAAGTCCAAAATGTGCTTTTCCCGCAATACGTGGAAAATGACGAATAGGTACTTGAACTGTTTTCCCATTCTGCAACATAATCATTGCGGGCAAAAACCGATGCAGGCCTCTAAACATTGGTATGCGCTTGGCATACTCTGTTTTTATTATTTTTAAAGGACAGCCTGTATCATCCATTCCATCATGTGTAAACGCTCTGCGTATACCATTTGCAATAAGACTTGACATATTTTTTACAAATTTGTCTTTTCTATCCGCTCGATGACCAGTCACGAGATCATAATCGCCTATGTACTCAAGAAGTTTATTAAAATCCTGAGGTGTAGTTTGTAAATCACTGTCTATATAACCTACCAGTCCTGTATCTGTATAATCAAATCCTGCTTTTATTGCAGCGCTCAACCCGTAGTTTTGAGAAAAGGAAATAAATTCAAAATCTGGAGTATTCGCACAAATTTGTTCTATTATCTGCTGACTTTCATCCTGAGAGCCATCGTTTACAAATAAGACTTTAGATTTTGCATTAGCGATTTTGAAATATTCTAAAAAAGCCTGTTCTACTCGAGGTAGATTGGCGGCTTCATTATATACAGGAACTACAATTGTAAGACGGTATGCCATGAATTTTATTGAATGTGCAAAAATACAGAATACTTCTAAGTGAAATCTAAAGATATTGTCCTTTTTAAAATATCGAATTGCGATAAATGAAAAAACCCGTAAAAATTTGACTCTACAATCAAAATTTACGGGTTTACTTTTTTATTTATATGGAATTACATATCCAACAAATAGGCAAAAATGAGCGGCGCAACAATAGTGGCATCACTCTCTATTATAAATTTAGGTGTATCAATATCCAGTTTACCCCAAGTTATTTTTTCATTAGGAACAGCTCCAGAATAAGAACCATAACTAGTGGTAGAATCAGAAATCTGACAGAAATAATTCCAAAAAGGTGTGTCTGTTCGTTCTAAATCCTGATAAAGCATAGGAACCACACATATTGGGAAATCCCCAGCGATACCGCCACCTATTTGAAAGAAACCAATTCCTTCTTTAGAATTGTCTGTGTACCAATCTGCAAGAAAAGTCATATACTCTATTCCAGATTTCATGGTGCTCGCCTTCAATTCTCCTTTTACCACATACGAAGCAAAGATATTACCCATAGTACTGTCTTCCCATCCGGGAACTACAATAGGCAAATTCTTTTCTGCTGCAGCGTACATCCAAGAATCCTTAAGATCTATCTCGTAATATTCTTCCAGCACTCCGCTCAAAAGCATTTTATACATATATTCATGCGGAAAATAGCGCTCTCCTGCATCTTCGGCATCTTTCCATATTTTAAAAATATGTTCTTGTAAACGACGAAAAGCTTCTTCTTCAGGGATACAGGTATCTGTCACCCTATTCAACCCTTTTTCCAGCAGTTCCCATTCTTCTTTAGGTGTTAAATCTCTATAATTAGGCACACGCTTGTAGTGGGAATGTGCAACCAGGTTCATTATATCTTCTTCCAGATTTGCTCCTGTACAAGAAATGATATGCACTTTATCCTGACGTATAATTTCTGCGAAAATCTTTCCTAATTCTGCTGTACTCATTGCTCCCGCAAGAGAAACCAACATTTTAGAACCTCTTTCAAGTTGCTTCTCATAGGCTTGAGCAGCATCTACCAGCGCAGCAGAATTAAAATGCAAATAATACTTTTCTATAAAGTTTGAAATAGCTCCTTTAGTCTTCGTCATCATAATCAAATTTACTCACGTTTCCCTTAGTTGATTTGGATACGTAAGTGTTGTCGTAATTGTCTTCTATTTCCTGCCCCTGAAATTTATAGCTAAGCATCTTGTAGTATAATTTAGCCGCTAAGAAATCTGAAGATTTATCGGCTTCGTTAGGACATAATTCAACAATATCAAATCCTACCACATTGCGCTCTTCAAAAACACGTTTTAAGAAATCCATAGTTTCATACCAGAATAACCCCCCTGGCTCAGGAGTTCCCGTACTTGGCAAGATAGATGGATCTAAAGCATCCAGATCAAATGTTATAAAAACATCGTTGCCACATAACTCGATCACATTATCTACCCAATACTCATCTGTTGCCATTTCATGGGCGAAAAAAGTCTTTTCTTCATCCATTACAGTTTTTTCCAGCACATCCATACTACGTATACCTACCTGAATAAGATTTGTATTCTGGCTTGCTTCATATACGGCACATGCATGATTACAGCTACTGCCTTCATACTCTTTGCGTAAATCTGCATGAGCATCTATATGTAGAACGGTCAGATCATCAAAAAGTTCATTAAAAGCACGTATTGTACCAATGGAAATAGAATGTTCTCCACCAAAGGCAGTGACAAACTTATTTCGTTTTATGAAATCTTTGGTCACTTTGTGCACCGCATCCACCATAGCTTCCGGAGACTCCTTCTCAGTTACCGGCGGAGCAAGATAGATTCCCTGTTGATAAACCTCAGTATCTGTCTCAATATCATAAAGCTCCATATTCTCTGATGCGTTTAAAAACGCTTCAGGACCTTTATCGGCTCCTTTTTGCCAAGTACTTGTACCATCATATGGTACTGGAATCAATACAATCTTTGCATTGTCTAGTTTAGCAAACTCATCAGGAATGCCGGCATAATTTTTAGTTGTACTCATACCCTAAGATTTTAAGCAAATCTTCTGCTTTTTGTTGTTCGTTAAATATACGTGTTGTTAAATTACCATCCTCATCCCTATCTATAAGAATATGTTTGGGTTGAGGGATAAGACAGTGTTGAAGCCCACCGTAACCTCCTATGGTTTCCTGATATGCTCCAGTATTGAAAAAACCTATATATAAAGGTTTATCCTTTTTAAATCTAGGCAAATAAATGGCATTGCTATGTTGCTCACTATTGTAGTAATCATCACTATCACAGGTTAGCCCACCTAATAATACACGCTCATATTCCTCTTCCCATCTGTTTATGGCCAATAGCACAAAGCGTTTGCTTATTGCCCAGGTATCGGGCAGTGTGGTAATAAATGATGAATTGATCATATTCCACTTTTCCCGGTCGTTTTGTTGCTTCTGATAAAGTACTTCATAAATCGCACCCCCACTCTCACCTACAGTAAAGCTACCAAATTCGGTAAAAATATTAGGCACGTTTACTCCAGCTTCTGCACAAGTGATCTTGATCTGATTTAAGATTTCATCAACCATGTAAGCATAATCAAAATCAAAAGCTAATGAATTTTTTATAGGAAAACCTCCTCCTATATTAAGACTATCTAAAGAAGGGCATATCTTCTTTAAGCGTGTATAAACCTTTAGACATTTATTCAGCTCATTCCAATAATAGGCATTATCCCGTATACCGGTGTTGATGAAGAAATGAAGCATCTTCAGTTCTACCTGATCATTATTTTTAATCTGATCTTCGTAGAATGGAACAATATTTTTATACCCGATACCCAGTCTTGAAGTATAGAATTCAAACTTAGGCTCTTCTTCTGAAGCAATGCGTATGCCCACTTTAAAATCCCCCTTTATATCATTTGAAAGCAGATTAAGCTCTTCATAATTGTCTATAATAGGAATACAGTTTTGATGCCCGCTGTTAATAAGATCTGCGATATTGGTTATGTACTGATCTCTTTTAAAACCATTACAAAGTACATATGTATTGTCTGTAATCTTACCTTCTTCCTTTAACTTCTTTACTATATTGATATCAAAAGCTGAAGAGGTTTCTATATGAATATCATTTTTTAACGCCTCATTTAAAACATGTTTAAAGTGAGAGCTCTTTGTACAATAGCAATAATTGTAAGATCCTTCATACTCATGCTTTTCCTTGGCATCTGCAAACCACTTTTTAGCGCGCTTAATGTTCTCTGAAATTTTAGGCAGATAACTAAATTTTAAAGGAGCTCCATATTTTTCAATAAGCTCCATTAAATCAATGCCGTGAAAACTTAAGTGATTATTTTCCAGTCTAAATTCTTCCTGCGGAAAATAAAAGGTTTGATCTATGAGATCTATATATTTTGTATTCATTAATTTATTTAAAAGAGAAAAATAAAAAAAGTATTTGAGATATGGCCGTATGAATTATAAAGGTATGTTAATAATTAAAAATTCTCAAATACGTGTATTTATCCATATAAATGAATGGAGTATAAGTATAGAAAGTAGCACGCGTTTATAGACGCGAGTTGAATCTCTGAAATTAAACCGATTGAATGGCGTTAAAATGAAGTGTTTAACACTCTGAAGCTTTAAATATAAGCGTATCAATAGTATATGTTATAAGCAGAACAAATGAAAGAATTTATTTTATAAAACAATACAATATTTTATAAAAATTCAGGCATTTTTATACTCACTCATAAATTACTGCAGCATCATTAAATTATTAATTTCCTGCTTATTTAGATGACGGTATTTCCCGCGAGGCAAGTCCTTTTTAGTCAAAGTTGCAATAGTCACACAATCTACGCGCACTACCTGGTAACCCAAATGTTCAAAAACCGTTCGTATAATACTATTTCCAACATTTCTTATGCGCAGACCTACTTCCTTTTTTGGCGACCCTTGCACATAACTAATCTCTTCCACCTCTACTTTTTTCCCTTCAACAGTAAGACCTTTTTCAATTTTCTCCATATCTTCTGACTTTAGATTTTTATCGAGTTCGATATGAAAAAGTCTTGGTAGCCCACTTTTAGAATTCGTAAGCTTTTGCATCACACTGTCATCATTTGTAAATAATATCAATCCTGTGGCGTTACGCCCCAAACGTCCAATAGGTTGAATACGTGACTGGGTTGCAGAAGCAACAAGATCCATAACCGTCATTCCTTTAGCGTTACTGGTTGTAACGGAAAATCCTTTAGGTTTATTAAGCAGTACATATGCTTTTGCTTCCGGGTTAATACGACGACCATCAAAGCGCACATCATCACTAAGATTTACCTTATGCCCCATCTCATTAACCACCTTACCGTTAACCGTAACCTGGCCCGTAGAAATATATAAATCCGCCTCTCTGCGAGAGCAAATCCCACTATTAGCTATATATTTATTGAGTCTTATTCCGCCACTGTTATCGCTTCTTGCAGAAGTTGTTCTACCACTACTGCCTTGATTTTTATTAATAGGAGCATTTCCTCTTGAATTGCTTTGGTTGCGCTTATTATTACTACCGCGCCCAGAAGCGTTTCCTCCACGTTTATCTTCCTGATGTCTGCTCATGATTCTCAACTTTCTGCAAATGTACGTATTTTAAAGGCTTTAACAGCATTCCAGAATTTCTGAAATTAACATTTTAATCCAGTCAAAAGATAATCGTTTTATCTCGTAATCTCAACCGAAAAATTTCAAATCACTTATTGAAATAGATGCGGTAAATAATTTAAGTCCGTACCACTTTATGCGCTTAATATTTATTTAATATGCTAAGAATATAAACTGCAAACTTGGATTAAACAGAGCGTTAATTTTAATCATTCTTTCATTCATTTGATCTTTTGTCGAGAATATTTCCTTTTGGCTATGAAAAATTCTGCAAAAAATGCAATTGTGTCCAAATTGTAAATAGCCTGATATATTAACCTCAATACAATAATTATACTTCAATTACTTAAAGTCAAAAAATCGCTTTTCCCTCTTTTCAAAATTACCTTTGACTCGTCAATCAATCAAAAAATAACATTATGAAAAATCTAAAATCTTTTGCATTTGCAATTATGCTTACGCTCACTACCTCCAACCTTTTTGCAAACACAGATCCTTCTGAGGTAAAACCAGCCGTACAATTACGCGAGGAAATTATGGAGCTTCTTAAAGCTCCTCAATTTAACATTGAAGAAGAAGAGGAAACTAGCCGCATCTTTTTTACTGTTAGTAATAAAGGCGAAATAGTAGTTCTAAACGTGCAAACAGAAAAACCTCAAATCGCAGCCTATATAAAATCACGTTTAAACTACAAGAAAACTAAAGCAAGTACTCTAGCTTACGGAAAGACGTTTAATGTAACATTTAAAATCAAAAAAGAATAATACCTTATTTTTATTTGAATTAGCCAGAAAAACCACTGTTTAAGCAGTGGTTTTTTAATGCCTAAAAAATACGATTTAACACGACTTGAACATCTATAAGAAGAATACTAAAAACACCAGCTACAATGATAAATTTGAGAATGTTATGAAGTAACAAATAATGGAAGCGTGCTCGTGAACGCCATAAGAGCACCAAGAAAATAATAAGCAAACCTAAACTTGCATAAAAATAGTATTCCATGTGTCCTACGTCAAAACGTGTGACCAAAAGATATATAGGTATGATTGTAAGCCCTACTAAACCGGTAAGCATAATTTTAGTTGACTTTTCTCCAAAAACTATAGGTATTGTTTGATAATTGAGTGCCAGATCCCCTTTTAAATTTTCTAGATCCTTAACTAGTTCGCGCATTGCGATAATTAAAAACAAGAAGGTGGCGTGAACAAATATCACTGCATCAAAGTTGGCGTAATATATAAAAACAGCAAAAAAAGGGGTAATAGAAAGTATAGCCGAAGTAAGATTACCTATAAACGGCAACTTCTTAAGCTTGTGGGAATAAAACCAAATTCCGAAAATATAAATCGAAAAGAACAGCACTGCTCTAAAAGAAACATAACTCGCCACTATTACCGAAAGAAAGTTAAGCACGAAATAAAGGGTGAGCTTCTTATTCTGACTCACCATGTGATCCAGCTTTGTTTTATTGGGCCTGTTTATAAGATCTTTTTCACTATCATAAAAACTGTTGATAATATATCCGCCAGCTATTGCCAATGCACTGGCGAAAACAATTAAAAAAAGATGCGTATCAAAAAGTACTTCCCGTAAAGGAAGCTCAGGGGCCAGAATATAAATTGAGGCAAGATATTGTGCCAATACAATAATTAAAATATTGTAACCACGCACAACAGAGAACAAGCTGAAGAACTTGAGAATAATAAGCTTATTTCTTCGGCTTGATAAGGACATAGTCCGTAAAATTATTTAGAGGAATCTCAATAAAATAAAATGGAATCTGTTAGAAGTTATAGACCACTTCTAACCTGTGACCTTTAAGCGCTATTCTTGCTTTTTCGATATCCTCGGTAAATCCTAAAATATAACCTCCACCTCCAGAACCACAGAGTTTTAAATAATAATCATTTGATTCCAGACCGTTTTGCCACAGTTCGTGAAATTTGGCAGGAATCATAGGTTTAAAATGGCTAAGCACTGTTTTAGAAAGTTGTTTTACATTCCCAAAAAGCGACTTTACATCTCCCTTTAAGAAATCTTCAACACAGGCATCTGTATGTTTTACAAACTGATCTTTAAGCATTTTTCTAAAACCTTCCTGCTTCATATTTTCCATAAAGATATTGACCATTGGCGCTGTTTCGCCCACTATGCCACTATCTAATAGAAAAACTGCCCCTTTACCGTCTACAGTCTGTGAAGGTATTCCCGCTGGCTCAATATCATCAGTACTATTAATAAGTATAGGAAGACTTAAATAACTATTAAGAGGATCAAGACCTGAAGACTTGCCATGAAAAAACGATTCCATTTCCCCAAAAACCTTTTTCAGTTTTAATAGTTTATCCCGCGTAAGGTTTTCTAAAACAGTGATTTTATCAAAAGCATACTTATCATAAATAGAAGCTACCAAAGCACCACTACTTCCCACACCATAACCTTGTGGTATAGTACTATCAAAGTACATCCCTTCTGCTACATCCTGCTTTAAACGTTCAATATCAAAAGTGACCAATTCTGGTTTTTCCTGTTGTAGGTTTTCCAGATAATCTGCAAAACGCTTTAAACTTTCATTTGACTTTTGAGATTCTGCACTAAGATCATCGCTGACCTTTAAAGCACCCTTGTAAAAATTATAAGGTATAGATAACCCTTTTGAATCCTTGATGATACCGTATTCACCAAAAAGTAAAATTTTAGAATAAAATAAAGGTCCTTTCATAGAATCAAAATTGAGGTCGTGCAAATTTACAATTTTCTAGCGCCACTGCCCACACTATCACAAATATAGTGTCCATTTTGACAGTATGCAACCAATTCATTCTTAATAAAATCCAAAACCCGTTGCTCATGGGATTCTGGATAAAGCACGTGTACATTCGCTCCTGCATCTAAAGTAAAACACACCGGAATTTCTGTCTCACGTCTAAAATTCCATATTTTTTCTATTATCTGAAGCGTGTTTGGCTTCATTAAAATAAAATAAGGACTGCTGGTCATCATCATCGCGTGCAGGGTTAGGGCTTCGCGCTCGACCAAATGAATAAAAGCATCTAAATTTCCGTTTTCCAATATAGGAATGATATTGAGTATTTGCTCAAATGCCTGCTCAAAACGGCCAACCGCATAAGGATGATTATTCATTAAGTTATGACCTACCGTGCTACTTACCTGCTTCTCCCCCTTATCTACCAATAGAATGGTATCTTTATAATCATTAAAAACCTCATTGATCTTGTAAGGATAGTTTATCCCATATAAATCACTGCTTCCCTCAATGCTCTCATGAGATCCCCACACAACTAAAGGGCCATTAACACTTCTACAGGCACTCCCTGAACCTAAACGCGCTAAAAATGAAGCTTTCTCATTAAAGTGCTCAATAGACATATTGGGCTGCATTAGGTTTTCCATCTGCATTAAACAAAGAGATAGTGCACTCATCCCACTTGCAGAAGATGCAATGCCAGAACTATGAGGAAAACTGTTAGAGGTTTCTATCTTAAATCTATATTGCCTTAAAAAAGGAATGTACTTATTTATCCTGTTGAAAAACTGTTCAATTTTAGGCTCAAAACCCGGCTCAGGCTCTCCATCCAAGAATACTTCAAAATCGTAACCTTCGTCAAGCTCCTCTTCCAAAGCTTCAAAAGATAATGTGGTTGTAGTTTTGCAATTACTAAGCGTAAAACTTATAGATGGATTTTTAGGAAGTTGTTCTCCATGTTTGCCCCAATACTTAATTAAAGCGATGTTACTGGGAGCTTCATAACTCACGCTGTCATCAATTAAAGTATGGGTATAAGCTTTGGGAAGAAAATCGTTAATATTCATAGTGCAAATATAAACTCCTATATAAAGATGCAAACAATAGGCTTGTATTTTTTAGAGGTAATGGAACTGCTTTTTATTTTCTAACTTAGTAACCAACTAACAATCAATGACCCAAAAATCAATAATACGCATAGCCATTTCGGTGACTATATGCCTACTTGTAGGCTTTATTGCTGCCGTTGCCACTCAAAGTAGTGTATCTACTTGGTACGTACAACTTAACAAACCCAGCTTTAATCCTCCCAATTGGTTATTTGCTCCTGTCTGGACCGTATTATATGTTCTTATGGGTATATCCTTGGGATTGGTTTGGAACAAGGGCTTTTACCATAAATGGGTGAAAACCGCTCTTTATCATTTTGGCTTTCAACTTATTCTCAATGCTGCGTGGTCTATTGTATTTTTTGGAGCAAAAGCAATATTGCCAGCTTTATTAATAATACTGAGTTTATTTATTCTACTTTTTTTTACCATAAGGTGGTTTAAAATTGTAGAGCCAATAGCAGCTTATTTACTTATCCCATATTTAATTTGGGTGGGCTTTGCCGCAGTTCTTAATTTTGAAATCTGGCGACTTAATTAAACGCTTATGAATTAAAAGAATGGCTATTTTGAAGATAGTTCCAAAAGATTTGCTAGCGTTTTATAATTTCTAGTGGTTGCCTCTACTTTTAGTTTTTGTTCGAAAAAATTATTGTTGCATTTTGTATTTCCGTAGCCATTTGAACAATTTAAATATACACAGCTGGGTGTTATAAAAAATTCTTCAGGTAGATAATCTGAAGGATTTAAAGCATTTATTTTTTCTTCAGCTGGATTCTGACCTAACAAAATAAAGTATTGATTTTTAATATCTACTTTTTCATCAATGGGATTAGAATCAAAAATCTCTTGCAATTCTTCCCGATTTTTTACCAAAACCGGAACGTCAAAATCAAATTTCCTTTTTATGGCTACTTTAATTTTTTCCGCTAAAACAGAATTTTTACTGGGCTCAGCATTAAAGATTACATTTCCGCTTTGTATATAAGTCTGGACATCATCAAAACCAATTTCCTTCAGCAATTCCTTAAGTTCTGCCATTTTGATTTTTTTATGTCCGCTCACATTCATTCCCCGAAGTAAGGCAATGTATTTTTTCATCCGTTTTCCTTTTTTGATTCTGAAATTGCCTGAGCAACCATAAAGCCACCTGTCCAGGCATTTTGAAAATTAAATCCACCGGTAACCGCGTCAATATTCAGAACTTCACCAGCCAGATAAAGATTATCATGTAATTTACTTCCAAAACTCTTAAAATTAACCTCTCTAAGTGACACACCTCCTGCAGTTACAAATTCCTCTTTAAAAGTGCTTTTTCCTTTAACTGCATATATCCCTTCCACCAACTGAAGCGATAAATTCTGCATTTGTTCCTTATTAAGATCAGCCCACCTTTCTGTATTTTGTATTCCCGCAGCATCAACTAAATTTTGCCAAAGCCGCTTGGGAAGCTCAAATTGATTCCATTTTACGACCAACTGCTTTGCCATTTCAAATTTCAATTCTTGAAGCTTGCTATAAACTTCTTCTGCAATCATTCCTGGCAACCAATTAACTTTTACGTGAAAATCATAATTCAATATGTGTAATTGTCTGGCTCCCCAAGCAGAGAGTTTTAAAATAGCAGGACCACTCATTCCCCAATGAGTAATTAATAATGGGCCTTGTGACCCTCCTCTATCTGAGCGCGCTCCATTTTCCGTTTTGAGAATATTTTTATCCCTGTCCAACAATTCTACTTGAGCTTCTGTAGCAACTCCGGGCAAATCTTCAATTCGTTTATCCTTTATATTAAAAGTAAATAATGAAGGAACCGCTGGGACGATAGTATGACCTAAATTTTCTAATAATTTCCACATCTTTGGATTACTCCCCGTGGCTAAAACAATATCTGAAGCTAAGAAATTATCTGTTTTGGTATTTAATGACCATTTGTCATTTTCTCGTTTAATAGATTGTACTGCTTGACGAGTTTTTATTTCAATCCCCAATCTTTCTGTTTCTTTTAAAAAGCAATCAATAATCGTTTGGGAAGAATTGCTTGAAGGAAAAATGCGACCGTCTTCTTCAATCTTTAGGCTTACACCGCGATCCTCAAACCATGCCATAGTATCACCAGTCATAAAACTATGAAAAGGCCCTAACAACTCTCTTTCACCTCTGGGATAATTCTGTGAGAGAGGTTGTGGTATAAACTCCGCATGAGTTACATTACACCTCCCTCCACCAGAAATACGCACCTTACTCAAAAGTTCTGCTCCACGCTCTAAAATAGCAATTTTTAAATCAGATCTTTTCTCTGCCAGGTTGATGGCAGCAAAGAATCCTGCTGCGCCGCCTCCTACAATTATTACGTCATAATTCATTGCCACAAAGATACAATGACTACTTGAGTGAACCGGAAATAAAGTGATCATCTCATCAAAAGAAAAAATATATCTACATACCCCAAGATGGATATCAAACTAATTTTACATAACTTTTAGGATTAAATCAACCATATAATGAAAAATACTATTCAGCCAAAGCCCAAAGATTCCTCCCGCTATTTAATTTCCATTAGCTTTTTTGTAATTCTTTTTATTGCTTCAGCCTGCCAGGCACAGCTTACATCAAAAGATTTGAGTCAATTAAATCTTATTCCCATTCCAGTTGCAATAACACCTGACGTTGGAGCTTTTGAAATTACTGATAGAACAGCTATTTATGTGAACAAAGGCGATACACAATTGGAAGACATTGCAAATTATCTTTCAGAATTTTTACAAAAATCTACAGGATTCAATTTACCCGTGAAAAATGTAGACCAATTTTCAAAGGATGCTATATCGTTAGAACTGACTAATAGCAATGGGTTTAAAAATCCAGAAGGTTACTCTATAAATATAAATAACGATGTCATAAAAATTCAAGCTAATGAACCCCAAGGCATCTTTAGAGGTATTCAAACCTTAAGACAATTATTGCCTGCAAGAATAGAGCAAGAGAGCCAGAAAGGTCCTTGGACAATAGCTTCTGGGTCTATCCTAGATTATCCACAATACGAATATCGTGGTGCTATGCTAGATGTATCGAGACATTTTTTTGCAGTTGATGATGTGAAACGTTTTATTCATTTTGTAGCAACCTATAAAATGAATAAACTTCACCTGCATCTCAGCGATGATCAAGGTTGGAGAATTGAGATTAAATCCTGGCCTAAATTAACAGAGTACGGAGGAAGTACCGAAGTGGGAGGTGGAGAAGGCGGATATTTTACCCAAGAAGATTACAAGGAAATCATAGATTACGCACAAGAAAGATACATAGAAGTAATACCGGAGATAGACATGCCAGGACATACAAATGCAGCTTTGGCTTCCTATCCAGAATTGAATTGTAATGATGAAGCGCCAGATTTATATACAGGCACTGAAGTAGGCTTTAGCTCTTTTTGTACAGATAAAGAAGTAACCTATAAATTTATTGATGATGTAATAGGTGAACTTGCAGCAATTACTCCCGGCAAATACATTCATATAGGAGGAGATGAATCTCATTCTACAGATAAAGAAGATTATATTCAGTTTATAAATAAGGTGCAGGATATTGTTTATAAGCATGGGAAAACAATGATTGGTTGGGATGAAATACAAAACGCTCAATTGAGAAAAGAGTCCGTAACGCAGTTTTGGGCCAGTGAAGAAAATGCCTTAGGAGCGGTAAAGCAAGAATCGAAACTTATTATGTCTCCCGCTAAAAAAGCATATATGGATATGCAATATGATTCAAACTCTCCTTTAGGTCTGCACTGGGCGGGATATATTGAAGTTGATACAGGTTATAATTGGAATCCCTCCTCCTACGTAAAAGGAATCACAAAGGATGATATTCTAGGCGTGGAGGCTCCCTTATGGACTGAAACCATTCAGACTATAAATGATATAGAATATATGATTTTCCCAAGATTAGCCGGTTTTGCAGAAATAGGTTGGTCACAGGACAGCTTGAGAAACTGGGAGTCTTATAAAAATAGACTCCTTAATCATTATGAAAGACTGGAAGCAATGGATGTAAATTTCTACAAATCCAAAGTAGTTGCTTCCGAAAAATTATAATTAATCATTAAAAATAGTAGATATTTATAGTAGACCGTTATACAAATTGAGTTAAAATAACACTGAATGAGATAAGACTAATGAATTTCATAATTCTTAATAGATTTTACAACCAAAAACGCCTCTGTAGTTTTTGGAGAAAAACAAATCAAATTATCATAATGAAATTCCTAGTGTACATTAATTGAATATTTCATAATTACTATACCAATTATTAATCAATAAGAGTAAATAATACATTTATTAACACGAAAACGTTTTCGCAACTTAATCGTTGTAATTAGTGTGTTTAACATTTAATTTACATAAATTTAAACTTATATAATACTGAAAAAGCTAATCAGACAATCAATTTAAAATTTAACTTATGAAGCAATTATTTCTTAGATGTATGCTCTTTGCGTCGGCATTCTTACTAGTAAGTATGGCTCAAGCGCAAACAGTTACCGGAACGGTTTCTGAGCCTAATGGCCCCTTGCCCGGGGCAAATGTTTTAGTAAAAGGAACAACCAATGGGGCAACAACCGATTTTGATGGTGTTTACACATTGGATAATGTGCCAGCAGACGGTGTTTTGGTATTTAGTTATGTGGGTTTTGCAACTCAAGAAGTACCGGTAAATGGTCAATCTACTGTTAATGCAACATTAGAAGAAGATTCTAACACGCTTGACGAAGTAGTCTTAATCGGTTATGGTCAGACCACCGTAAGAGATGCAACCGGTTCTGTTGCTTCTGTAACCTCAGAAGATTTCAACAGGGGTGTAATTTCATCTCCGGAGCAATTAATTCAAGGTAAGACTGCAGGGGTACAGATTGCTCAAGGTAGTGGTGAACCAGGTTCTGGAGTTGCTATAAGAATACGAGGAACTTCTTCTGTAAGATCAAATAACAACCCATTATTTGTTGTAGATGGTGTGCCGCTTCCTTCGGGAGACACTTCATCAGAAGGGACCAATATTGGTGTGGGATCAAGTTCTGCCAGAAACCCGTTAAGCTTTTTAAACCCTAATGATATAGAAAGTATGAGTATCTTAAAAGATGCTTCTGCTACTGCTATCTACGGTTCCAGAGGTGCAAACGGCGTTGTAATAATTACTACAAAAAGTGGTAGATCTGGTAGCCAAGGAGGAACTTGGGAATTTTCGTCAGATTTAAGTGTTTCCTCGCCTGCTGAGGATTACGACCTTTTAAACCGAGCTCAGTTTCTTTCTGCAGTGCAGGCATTTGGTGGGACAGCCACAGATTTAGGCAATGATACTGACTGGCAATCCTATGTGACCCGCAGTGCTGCTTCAACTAATAACAATTTGGCTTATTCTAGAAACTATGGTAGCGGTAATTTAAGAGCGACTTTTAATTATGCTGATCAATTTGGAGTTATTGAAAAATCCTCTCAAGAGCGAATAACAGGAAGGATTAATCTTTCTCAAAGGCTCTTTGACGATAAGCTTAGATTAGATCTTCAAAGTACATTATCCAGAGTTAATGATGAAGCACCACCGTTAAGTGGTAGTGCAGGTTCTACTGGAGATGTTTTAGGTGCTGCATATTCTGCAAATCCTACTTGGCCTGCATCTACTGATTACAACCCAGGAGATAGAATAAACCCAATAAACTTATTGGATAACTGGCAGAGTTTAACGCATACAGACCGTTTTCTGGTTAACTTTTCTGCAGAATATTCCATTTTAGATAATTTAAGAGCCAAAGTAACATTTGGTTATGATAATGCAGAATCTACACGGGAAGCATCCTTAACAGCAGATTCTTTCAATGTAGGTAGAGGAGCTGGCGGTAATGGTAGGGGATCCCTTAATGATCGTACTTCAGAAAACAGACTTTTAGAACTTACACTTAATTATGATAAAGATTTTGGGAATTCTAAACTGGATGCTTTAGTAGGTTTTTCATATCAGGATTTCAATACTCGAGGGAGAAATATTGAAGGTTGGGGATATATGACTACCAATTTAAACACCATGGCTGATAATTTATCAAGTGCTGCCGGAACTTTAGAATCACTTATTTCTGATTCATATCAGCAATATGGTTATTCTTTTGACGTATCAGGAAATCCTAATGGACTGTTTGTAAATAGACTTTTCCCAGAAGTAACAACAGATTTTCTTGGAGAAACTGAATTACCTATAAGAGCGCTATTTGCCGATACATTTGATAACACAGATGAGTTGCAATCCTTTTTTGCAAGGGTAAATTATACGATTGCAGAGAAGTACTTATTTACAGCCACAGTTAGAGGTGATGGTTCTTCTAAGTTTGGATCGAATAATCAATATGGTATTTTCCCTTCAGGAGCATTTGCCTGGCAGATGCATAAAGAAGATTTTATGGGTGATACTTTTTCGACCTTAAAACTAAGATTGAGTTATGGTATAACTGGTAATCAGGATGGTTTAGGTTATGGACAATTTGTGCGGAGAGAGCGCTATTCTGGAGGAAGTGTCGCAGATGGTGGAGCAGTAAACATCCCAGGTATCAGCACCGTTCAGTTTGCCAACCCAGATTTAAAATGGGAAGAAACCACCCAATATTCTGCAGGTATAGATTTTGGATTTGCTAATGACCGCTTAAATGGTAGCATAGATGTATATCGCAAAGAGACCAAAGACCTCTTACTTAATATAGAAGCAGCACAACCATCTCCGCAGCCTTTCTTCTTTCAAAATCTAGATGCAACAGTATTGAATCAAGGGGTTGAATTTTCTCTAAATTATGATATTCTCCAAGGAAATGATTTCAACTGGACTGCCGGTTTGAATGTTGCATATAACAAAAATGAAATTCAAGATTTTGATGGTCAGATTGCAGCAGGAACAATTAGAGGTGCAGGACTTACAAATGCCTTCGCACAACGTTTACAGTCCGGACAACCTATTTACTCTTTTTACCTAAGGGAATTTACAGGATATGATGCTGACGGAAACCCTATTTTTGAAGGAGGCATTGACAATCAGAAGTTTGTGGGCAAAAGTGCCTTACCAGATGTAACTGGAGGTTTTTCTACTTCTGCAAGATATAAAAATTGGGATGCTTCCCTTTACTTCAATGGTCAATTTGGCAATTATATCTATAACAACACTGCGAATGCCTTCTTTACTGCAGGAGCGATAGGAAGTGGAAATAATGTTATTCAAGATGTTGTTGGACTGGCAGGTGAAGAAAGTCGTTTTGCAGAAGCATCTGTTTCTACTAGATTTTTAGAAAAAGGTGACTTTGTAAGATTGCAAACAGCTTCAATCAGCTATAATGTTCCTTTGTCTGGAGAAGGTGTTTTTAAATCGATGAGACTAAGTGTAACTGGACAAAATCTTTTTGTCATAACAGACTATAGTGGTCTTGACCCAGAGGTAAGTGTCACTCCTGCTGGAGGTGATCTTTTAAATGGCCTGCCCATTGCAGGTATTGATTACAGCTCATTCCCAAGACCGAGAACATATACTTTTGGATTTAACGTAACATTTTAAAAAAAAGCCATGAAATTAAAAATAGTAATTAAACCCATATTCTATTCGGTTTTAATGATAGCGAGTTTGATATCATGTACCGATTTAGAAATTGAAGAAACAGATTCAATCATTAGTGAAGGCGGCGGGGATTCAGATTTCACCGGCCTAAGTGATCCAGCTTCTGCATTAAGTGATCTCTACAATAAAGTGGGAGGTGATTTCCAAACACAAGAAAATATGTACGCCCTCTCAGAGGTAACCAGTGATGAGTTATTAGTTCCTACTCGAGGCACAGATTGGGGTGATAATGGTGTGTGGAGACAATTACATACCCACACCTGGACCTCGGCCCACCTGTTTATCAAAAACTCTTGGAACAACTTGAACCAGAATATATTTAGGGCTACTGAAATAATAGAAAGTAATCCAGAGGCAAAAGTTTTAGCTGAAGCTAAATTCCTTAGGGCTTTTAATACGTTTTTTGTTATGGATCTTTTTGGATCTGTCCCAATTAGAGGTGTGAACGAAGGGCCTGAAGTTGACCCTAGAGTTTTAACAAGAAGTGAGGCCTATGCGAGTGTTGAGCAAGATTTAACAGAAGCTTTACCCAATTTAGATGCTGGTAGTCCGGGAACGGATAATACCGGCAACGCAACTAAGGCATCTGCAAATTTTCTGTTGGCAAAATTATATTTAAATGCGCATATATATAATGGTACAGGCACTCCTGAAAATGCTGATATGCAGAAGGTAATTGATGCAATAGATGCTATACAAGCAAGTGGTTTTGCCATACAACAAGGTTATTTTCAAATTTTTGAACCATCTGATGATACTGAAACTATTTTACATACAAGTAGTGAAGTTGGGCCAAGAATTTGGAATACACTTCATTATAATCAAAATGCACCAGACAATACTGGTGGTGGCTGGAACGGTTTTGCTACTCTAGCCGAATTCTATGATACTTTTGAAGGGGCTCCCAACAGCAATTATGTTGGCGACGGTCAGGAGGAGCGAAGAGGTTTTGTTCCCAATGCTTCAAATGCAAATAATCAAAACTTAGGAATAGGTTATGGCTTTTTAATTAATCAACAATATGATGCTGATGGAAGCCAATTGAAAAACCGTCAGGGCCAGCCTTTAAGCTTTACTAAAGAGATACCTTCATTAGTAGGTAATACTGAGGTGGAAGGAATTCGTGTAATAAAGTATCATCCTTATGATCCTACAGATACAGAGGATTCTGATTCTCCTTTAGTAAACTCATTTAGACGCCATCAAATTATCTTTAGATATGCCGATGCACATTTAATGAAAGCTGAAGCTATGATGCGTATGGGCGGAGACCCAACTGCTATGGTAAATGAACTGAGAGCTAATAGAGTAGATACACCTCCATTAGCAAGTGTTACTGAGCAGGATTTATTAGATGAGAGAGGTAGAGAACTTTATATTGAATATTGGAGAAGAAACGATCTAGTAAGATTTGGACAATTCACAGCACCTTGGGGTCTTAAAGAGGTAAGCGGTGATCCTAACGTAAATCTTTATCCTATTCCTGAAACAGCTCTTTTATCAAATCCTAATCTTGAACAGAATCCAGGATATTAATAAATGAATCTATTGTACAGCTTAAAACTGTTACAATTAAACAAAACAACTAACCATCCTTCTTAATCTAGCTATGATTTTATCTCTGCTAATTAAGAGGGATTGTTTTTAAATTGGTGAAGCTAATTATCAAACATTTTATCTATCAATTTTTAATAAAAGCTTCCTTTTTTCGTTTTTACCAATAAATGTAATTTCTAAGAAAGTAGATATTCGCTTTCAAAAAAAAATAAAATCTATCTCTCAATTTCCTTAGAGGACAATACTGCTTACTTACTTTTAAAAAAGTAAATTACCCATCTTATGAAAATTCAAAATTTCAAAATATACTTTCTTCCTTTTCTGCTAATCCTTATGTATTCCTGTGATAATAATGAAGCAAAAGATCAGACACCTAATGAAAAAAAAGAGAAGCTTTTTTCACTTTTATCTTCAGATAGTACTGGAGTGAATTTTATAAATGAGGTTAAAAATCAAAAGGATTTCAACATATTTAAGTATCGTAATTTTTATAATGGCGGTGGTGTAGCAATAGGAGATATAAACAATGATGGTCTCCCCGATATATATCTAACCGCAAATATGAAAGCCAACAAATTGTATTTAAACAAAGGCAATTTCAAATTTGAGGATATTTCTGAATCTGCCGGTGTAACTGGTAATAAGCCCTGGTCCACTGGAGTTAACATGGTTGATATTAATCAAGATGGTTTACTGGATATTTACGTCAGCAATGCCGGAAATATGGAGGGTAATAACCACGACAATGACCTTTATATAAATAATGGCGACCTTACCTTTACAGAAAAAGCCAACGAATATAATCTGGCAAAAAGCGGTTTTAGCACACACGCCACCTTCTTCGATTATGACAAAGATGGTGATCTTGATGCCTATATTTTAAATAACAGTAATATTCCCGTTAGTAGTTTAGGCTATGCAGAGCAGCGCAATGTAAGAGCGCAGGACTGGGAAGGAGTCCCAAAAATATTTAGAGGTGTTGGAGATATGCTCCTGCGTAACGATAATGGAAAATTTGTAGATGTAAGTGAAGAGGCTCATATTTATGGAAGCCTTATTGGTTTTGGTCTTGGAGTAGTAGTAAGTGACTTTAATAAAGATTTATATCCGGACATTTATGTTTCAAATGATTTCTATGAACGTGATTATTTGTACATAAACAACCAGGATGGCACATTTACGGAAGATATAGAAAAATGGACGACACATCTTTCCCTTTCAGCCATGGGTGTGGATATTGCAGATATTAATAATGATGGCAACGCAGATATTTATATTACAGATATGCTTCCCGATGGTGACGAGCGGGTTAAATCTGTAATGGAATTTGAAGGATATAATGTTTTTAAATTAAAGCAAAATAAAGATTTCTATCAGCAGTACATTCACAATACACTGCAATTAAACAATGGTAACAATACCTTTTCTGAAATTGCCAATTATAGCGGAGTAGAGAGCACAGATTGGAGTTGGGCAGGTTTAATATTTGACATGGACAATGACGGTTTTCGCGATATTTATGTAACCAATGGCATTAACCATGACCTTACAGATCTTGATTTTGTTGATTTCTTCGCCAATGAAATTGTTCAGAATATGGCGCTTACAGGCAAAAAAGAGGCAATTGATTCCATAATAAATAAAATGCCCATAACGCGTCTTCCCAATTATGCCTTTAAAAACAATAAGGATTTAACCTTTAAAAATGAAGCAAAAGAATGGGGATTGGATATTCCCAGTTTATCCAATGGTTGTGCCTATGGAGATTTAGATAATGACGGCGACTTGGATCTTGTTGTCAACAATGTAAATATGGAAGCTTTTCTCTACCGGAACAACACAGATAAATTCGAGGATAATAATTTTCTTAAGATAAAACTGAACGGGAAAGATGCTAATAAGTTTGCTATAGGATCTTCGATTAAACTTTATTACAAAGATAATGTTGTATTGCAAGAATTAACTCCATTTAGAGGATTTCAATCCTCCATGGATTATATGATGACAATAGGGCTTGGAGATGCAAATAAAATCGATTCATTAAGAGTGATATGGCCAGATGATACCACTCAAAAATTAGATTCTGTTCCGCTTAATCAATTGCTCACATTGAATCAAACAGATGTTACAGAACATATTTTTCAGCAAAAAGAAAAGTCCCAAAAACAATTTCTAAAAGAGATTCCTCAAAAAAATGCTATTGTTCATAAGGAGAACAACTATAACGACTTTGATTATGAAGGCTTAATAAATCAAATGCTTTCACAAGAAGGTCCATCTTTAGCCGTAGCAGACATTAATGGTGATGGCAATGAAGATAGCTTTATAGGAGGGGCTAAAGGCCAGGCTGGCATAATCTATTTAAATAAAAGAAATGGTAATCTTCAACCTACCTCCCAGCCTGCTCTAGAGAATGATCTAAATTATGAAGATACCTCAGCAGCTTTTTTTGATGCAGATAGTGATGGGGATATGGATCTTATGGTAGGAAGTGGCGGTAACGAAGTGGGAGAAGAAAGTAATTATACAACCCGCCTTTATTTAAATAATGGACGTGGAAAGTTTACTAAATCCTCTACAGAGTTGCCTACTGTAAATACCAATACATCTGTTATCGCTCCCAATGATTTTGATGGAGATGGAGACATAGACGTATTTATAGGTTCAAGAAGCGTAGTGGGCACTTATGGTATAAATCCTAAGCATTTGTTTTTAGAAAATATGGGCACGGGCACTTTTCGTAACTCAAGTGAACGTTTTGCTTATGATCTAAAAGATGCGGGGATGATAACAGGAGCTAGCTGGGCAGATGTAGATGGTGATGGCAAACAAGACCTTATAACTGTATCAGATTGGGGGGCGCCACTTGTTTTTAAAAATACTGGCAAACGTTTATCACGATTAAAAACTAATCTCGATAACTATGAAGGATGGTGGAATGTAGTTGAAGCTGCAGATCTTGACAATGATGGGGATATGGATTTAATCCTGGGTAATAACGGCAGCAATCTACCTTATAAAACCTCCGCGAAAAATCCATTGAAAATTTGGGTAAATGATTTTGATAATAATGGTACGATGGAGCAGATTATGACTCAGCATAAGAATGGGGCAGATTACCCACTCCATATGAAAAAAGAACTGACCACTCAACTTGTATCACTTAAAAAGCAAAATCTAAAAGCTTCAGAATACGCCAAAAGATCTATCTCTGAGCTGTTTTCTAAAGAAACTATTGAAAATTCCATAGTAAAAGAAACTACTATTTCTGAAACCATTATTGCAGTAAACAATGGTAAAGGGGATTTTGACATTAAGATTCTTCCAGACAGGGTGCAATTTTCCTGTGTATGCGGTATCTCCTGTTTCGATGTGAATATGGACGGAAATTTAGACTTAGTTTTGGGTGGTAATAATTATGAGCTCAAACCTCAATTTTCGCGAATGGATGCCAGCTACGGTAATGTTCTTTTAGGAGATGGAAAACTAGATTTTAAATGGCAGGATTATAATCATACCGGATTCTTTTTAAAAAATGAGGTTAAAAAGCTTAAATCATTTAAGGATAAGAACGGAAAGACATTTGTAATCGCCGCTATTAATAATGAAAAACCCAAGATTTTTGAAGTTAATGCTCAATAAATCCATCATTATCTTTTTTGTTTTGGCCTTTTATTTAGGATGCCAAAAAAAGGAAAGGAAACTTTTTGAGCAACCATTTCCTAAAACTACTGGCATAACATTTAGCAATACATTTAAAGAAACGAAAGATCAAAATATTCTAGATTACCTGTATTTCTACAATGGCGGTGGGGTAAGCATTGGGGACATAAATGACGACGGTCTACCTGATATTTACTTCACTGGAAACCAAGTTAAAAACAAATTATACCTAAACAAAGGTAATCTTGTATTTGAGGACATTACAGAAAAAGCTGGCGTTTCAGGAAGTAGTTCCTGGAATACAGGCTGCACCATGGCAGATGTAAATGGGGATGGTAGTATGGACATTTATGTTTCTGCAGTTGTTGGTATTAATGGATTTATAGGCCATAATGAATTATTTATTAATAATGGAGATCTCACTTTTACCGAAAGTTCTCGCGAATATGGACTTGACTTAGAAAACTACTCCTCCCAAGCTTCTTTTTTTGACGTTGACAATGATGGGGATTTGGATGCCTACATTCTTAATCACGCTGTGCATACCGTCAATTCGTTTGGCCCTGCCAATATCAGAAATAAGAGAGTTGCTGAAAGTGGAGATAAATTAATGATTAATGAGAATGGAAAGTTTGTAGATAAAAGTGAAGAAGCTGGTATATATGGCGGTGCAAACAGTTATGGGTTGGGCATAAGCACAGCAGATTTTAATAACGATGGCTTTACAGATATTTATGTAAGTAATGATTTTCACGAAGATGATTATTACTATCTCAATAATGGCGACGGAACATTTACAGAAAGTTTAAGCTCAAATTTTGGTCATATTTCCAGATTTTCTATGGGTAGCGATGTGGCAGATATAAATAATGACGGCTTTTATGACCTACTTACTTTGGACATGCTTGCTGAAGATGAAAAGGTATTAAAATCATCTGCAGGAGATGAAAATATAGATCTAGACAAATTACGCATAGAGCGCTTTGGCTATCATCCTCAATATGCGCGCAATATGTTGCAGATAAATCAAGGAGGACGTTATTATGCAGAAACCGGGCTTATGAGCGGCGTGGCTGCATCAGATTGGAGCTGGGGAGCACTATTTGGGGATTACGATCAAGATGGGGTTCAGGATTTATTTATAAGCAATGGAATTCCAAAAAGACCCAACGACCTGGATTATATACGATATACTTCTGATGAACAAATACGCCAGAAATTAGACAAAACCAATCTCGTAGACCAAGAAGCCCTCAAATTAATGCCTTCTGGTGCGGTTACAAATTATTACTATAAAGGCGAGTCCAACGGCATGTTTAAAAACATGACCACTTTCTGGAATTCAAATGATACGTCTATATCAACAGGTGCGGCTTATGGAGATCTGGACAATGATGGAGATCTGGACATAGTTACCAATAACTTAAACAGTCCAGCAACAATTTATAAGAATACAACCACCGGTGGCAATTTCATTCGCCTTAGATTACATGCCTTAGGCAAGAATACTAATGCCATAGGCGTCAAAGCTATTCTTTATACAACCGTAGGAAAGCAATACGCTCAGCTATATTCAACTAAAGGTTTTCAATCGTCATCTGAACCTATTATTAGCTTTGGTTTTCCTGAGGAAGCCAAAATCGATTCCCTAATCGTTATCTGGCCAGATAGAACTTATGAAACTATTAAGCAGGTTGAGAGAAACAAAACACTACAATTTACTCAAAAAGCAAATAGTGATACTTTAAATTATAAGACCTTTTTTCATGCACCAGAAAAAAACTGGTTCCTTAAAGTTGAAGATAATTTAGGCATAGACTTTACACATGTTGAAAATAGTTTTATAGACTTTAATAGACAAAAACTAATCCCGCATCAAATGTCAGATAATGCTCCTTCAGTTAGCGTAGGTGATTTAAATGGCGATGGAAAAGAAGATGTCCTTTTTGGTAGTTCTCGTTTTCAAAAAGCCCGAATTTATTATCAACAGGAAAATGGTTTCCATTCTGAATTCCCATCAAGTATAGCGCAGGATTCCGCTGCTGAAGAAACTTCGTCGAGCATTGGTGATTTTAATAATGATGGATTCAATGATATACTAATGGCATCTGGCGGAGGTGAATCTGTAGGGAAAAGTGAGTTGCTGTTGGACCGCTTGTACCTAGGAGATAAAGATGGAAATTATATAAAAGACACTTTATTCACCAAAACCTATGGGAACGCTTCAATTATTAAGACTGCAGATTATGATCTGGATGGTGATCTAGATGTATTTATAGGCACTGACGACATTAATTATGATTATGGGGCAACTCCAGAATCTTTCTTGCTTCAAAATAATAAGGGTCGTTTTACTAAAATGCAGGAAGACATTTTCAAGAATTTAGGAATGATAACAGATGCTGTTTGGGATGATTTTGATAAAGATGGCGATCTAGATTTAATTGTAGTTGGAGAATGGATGTCTCCGAAATTTCTTCAGAATAAGGACGGAAACTTCAGCAATGTTACTTCAGAAATAGTCTCACAAAAATTAAACGGTTTATGGCAAGCTATTCAACCTTTTGATATAGATAATGACGGGGATCAAGATTACCTGCTTGGCAATTGGGGTTTGAATACAAAATTAAATGCTTCCCAAGAGAATCCCCTTCTTATGTATTATGATGATTTTGATAATAATGGAGTTACAGAAACAGTGATAGCTAAAGAAAAAGAGGGTAACTATTATTTTTTATATGGTCTTGACGAACTTGCATCCCAACTTAACTTTTTAAAGAAAAAATTTACAACTTATAAAGATTTTGCGGGGAAAAGCGTTGAAGAAATTTTAGATAAAAGCACTCTTGATAAGGCTGTAAAATTAGAAGTTCATACCTTGGCATCGGGCTATCTACTCAATGAAAATGGAAAATTCAAGTTTAAGGAATTTGAATCAGCACTTCAGGTTTCCTCAATACGTAGTTTTTTATCTTACGATTTTAATCAAGATGGTGCCGATGAAGTGTTAATGGGTGGTAATTATTTTGGTGTCACACCATACCATGGTAAATTTGATGCATTCGGTGGCGCAATACTTACTAACAAAGGAAAAGCTGTTCTAGCCAATGAAATTGGTTTGAATTTTTCTCAGAAAGCAGTAAAAAACCTTTCAATAATCCATGTTTCAGAAAAACCATACTTACTAGCAACTTTTAATAATGATAAAGTAGAATTATATAAATTGAATTTATGATGAACACAAGATTCATAATTTTATTAGCAGTCTTGTTTTCCCTCTGTTCTTGCAATAAGGAAGTTCAAGAAATCAAGATTACCGCAGAAGATTATCACACAGCTGTAGATAAAGTAACAGCAATACAGATTCACGATATTTTTTCTCCTCCAGTGGCCAGTCGTATATATACATATTCTAATATCGCTGCATACGAAGCAATGCGTGGTGAAAATGATAATTATAAAACACTTGCGGGGCAACTTACTGATTTCCCACCTGTTCCTAAACCCGTAGATACCACCGGCTTAAATTACAGAATGGCTTCGCTTATAGCCTATTATGATATAGCAAAGCAACTTATCTTCTCAGAAGACCGCATTACAACATATAGGGATAGTCTTTATACGTCTTGGAAAGAGCAAAATCCAAAAAGCTTCGAAACCTCTAAAAAATATGGAATGGCAGTAGCAGATCATATTAGAGCTTGGCTGGCAAAGGACAATTATGCTCAAACCCGCACCATGCCTAAGTTTTCTGTTCGCACAGATGAAGAAGGACGTTGGCAACCTACTCCACCAGCATATATGGATGGTATAGAACCGCACTGGAGCAAGATCAGACCTTTTGTAATCGATTCGGCAGCCCAATTTAGACCTATACCCCCACCGGAATTTTCTATGGAAGAAGGCAGTAAATTTCATAACGAACTTATGGAGGTTTACAATGTGGGGAGTAAAATTAAAAATGTGGGCGATAGCAGTAGTGAAGTTGGGATTGCTCAATTTTGGGACTGCAACCCTTATGTTTCTACTCAAAAGGGTCATCTTATGTTTGCCACTAAGAAGATTACTCCGGGCGGGCATTGGATAGGTATAACAAAAATTGCTTGTCGAAAGGATGGAGCAGATTTTGACAAAACGGTTGCCGCTTATACAGAAACTTCTATTGCAATGGCAGATGCTTTTATAAGCTGTTGGGATGAGAAATATAGAAGTAATCTCATTCGTCCAGAAACATTGATCAATAAATATATTGATGAAAACTGGAAGCCTATTTTACAGACTCCCCCATTCCCTGAATATACCAGTGGGCACTCCGTAGTATCTGGTGCGGCCGCTATAGTTCTAACTGATATCTTTGGTGATAATTTTAGTTTCAATGACGATACTGAAACTCCTTATGGACTTCCAATAAGACCCTTTAATTCTTTTAATGAAGCTTCTGCTGAGGCGGCCATAAGTCGTATGTATGGCGGGATTCACTACCGGGCGGCAGTAGAAGTAGGTCTTGATCAGGGAAGAAAACTCGGTAAATATGTGGTCAATCATTTAGATATGAACAGATCTAAAGATCAGGTTGCCACTAATTAATATGAAGCGATTCTTTACAGTCTTTCTCGCATTAGGAATATTAGTGGCAGCTTGGTATCTTTTTATAAAAGAATACGATTATCAGGTTAATTTCAAAGGCGCTTATGGCCCTGCTTCTATTTATTATGATCTTCTGGATGCCGAAGCTGCAAACACTGAAAATATTACTGCTAAAAGGAATTTTACTGATATTATACAATATAAAACGTTAGGAGATACCCTTTATACATTTGAGTGGTTAATGAAGCCTGAAAACGATTCTACTACACATATTACCGTAAACATTAAG